>CAYRAD010000079.1:0-8687 GCA_964422135.1 uncultured Vicingus sp. | reverse complement strand
ATATACTTTACTTTATTCAATTTTTCGATGTTGTTTAATATTTTATTGGATGTTGGAATTACCAGTTATAACAACAAAAATATTGCACAATATCAACAGTTACTTTCCAAATACTTTTCAGGAATAGTAGTGCTAAAATTATTGTTAGCGATTATTTATTTTGCAGTAACTTTTATTGTAGGATATGCTGTTGGGTATGATAGTAGCCGTTTTTATTTATTGCTATTCTTATCTATCAATCAATTTTTAATATCATTCATTCAATATTTACGATCTAACATTGCTGGTTTACAATTGTTTACATTAGATAGTATGTTGTCTGTGTTGGATAAAACATTGATGATAGGATTTTGTGCTGTTCTGTTGTGGGGGAATGTTTTTGAGGTAAAATTTAAATTGATGCATTTTGTGTACGCACAAACATTAGCTTATGGAATAACTTTGTTGGTTGTCTTTGTTATAGTATTATCAAAATCAAAACAATTTAAATTTAAATTGAATAAATCTTTTTCTTTACTCATTTTGAAGCAGACCTATCCGTATGCATTACTAATATTAACGATGACCTTTTATTACCGTTTGGATGCCATTATGTTAGATATGATGCTGGAAAAGGGAGAGCAGCAGGTAGCTATTTATGCTCAGGCTTATCGGTTGATGGATGCCTCAAACCAGATAGGAGTTTTATTTTCAGTATTGTTATTGCCCATGTTTGCCAACATGATAAAGCATAAAAAGAAATTAGATGATTTAGTGAAGCTATCCTTCAGTTTGCTTTTCGTTCCTGCAGTAATTCTGGCAGTTGTTTCTTTTTTCTTTTCTAATGAAATAATGAATGTACTTTATCATTCTAATGCTACTGATTCAGCTAAGGTGTTGAGCATATTAATGACCTGCTTTGTGGCCATTTGTTCAACCTACATATTTGGAACATTATTAACGGCAAATGGAAATTTGAAGGAATTGAATAAATTGGCAATTGGTGGGGTACTGCTGAATTTAGTTTTAAATCTGATTTTAATTCCGAAATATCTTGCTGTTGGATCTGCAATGGCAAGCCTGATAACTCAATTTGCGATTGTAATTCTACAAATTTTTATGGTTAAAAAGATATTTAGGTTTGTTATTAATTACCGATTAATTGGTATTAGTATATTATTTGTGTTTATAGTAATTATATTAATAAAGTTTATTAGTGTATTTATATCGGGATTTATTTTTCAACTAATATTATCAATACTTATGTCTTTAATAGTTGGTATATCTTTACGATTAATTAATATGAAAAAAATGTACAAAATTCTAATTGATAAGGAGTTGTGATTAATTTAAGAAAAATAGGTATTTTTGCCGTTCTTTTAAATTATGTTTAGTATAGTAACAGGACATAAACGAAAAAAAAGTTTCATATAATGGCAAAAGTGGATATGGGTAATAATGCTGAGTTACATTCTGATGATATTTTTACATTTTTATTAAAGTGGAGAAAACAGCTTGTTATCATTACTTTATTTGCAATTGTTACATCCACAATAGTTTCTTTGTTTATCCAAAACAAATATAAATCTACGGTTGTTCTTTTCCCTACTACAACAAATTCAATATCAAAAGCACTAATTTCTGAGAATAATAATGGTAAAGAAGATGTGCTTAGATTTGGTGAAGAAGAAGATGCTGAACAAATGATTCAGATTTTAGGTTCTGATGAAATTAGGGATTACTTGACAAAAAAATATAATTTATATCAACATTATGATATTGATACAAGTGACGTGTACAAGCAAACCAAACTTCAAAAAGAATACGAAAATAATGTGAGTTTTGAGCAAACAAAATTTTTATCTGTTAAGATTACTGTTTTGGATCATGATCCGGATACTGCATCGATGATAGCCAATGAGATTGCTGCATTAATTGATACGGTTAAAAACAGGATGATAAAAGAAATTGCAATTCCTGCCTTTTTAATTGTAGAAAAAAAGTATTCTGATCAAATAGAGTATGTAAAATCTTTGGAAGATTCATTGACTGAGCTGCGAAAATTGGGTGTGATAGATTATGAGTCACAAGCAGAAAGAATAACAGAGCAACTTTCTATTGCTGTGCTTCAAGGGAAAAAAAATGCTGAAAAAAAGCTTCAGGAGAAATTAAATATATTGAGTAAATATGGTGGAGCATATGTGTCAATTAGAAATCAGCTAGAGTATGAGAAGAAACAATTGACAATAATTCATACAAAATATGAGGAGGCAAAAGTTGATGCAGAGAGTACTTTACAACATAAATTCATTGTAAATAAGGCTTATCCTGCTGAGAAATATTATTATCCGATTAGATGGTTAATTGTTTTAGTATCTACTTTGTCAACTATAATTATTGCAATTATTGCGTTAATGTTTTATGAAAAAATTAAAAACCAAAAAATAGGTTGAAATGAACGAAATAAAAAATATGAATAGTAATCTGTTTGCTTTTTCTTTAAAAAATATAAAAACACTTATAATTGTTACCATTATTGCTGGGATAGCTTCAATAATATTCTCATCACCTACTTTTATTGCTCCAAAATTTCAATCAAATGCGGTAGTTTATCCATCCAACTTAGGTGAATATTCTGAAGAAAGTCCTATAGAACAGATGATGCAATGGTTTGATTCAAGAGAAATTAAAGATAGGGTTATTAAGGAAAATAATCTGGCTGAACATTATGATATTGATTCTTCAGACAAGTTGTTTTCTTATTACATGATAGAAGAATATAATGAAAATATATCTATTACTGAAACAAGATATGAATCTGCCGAAATTAATGTTTTAGATACTGATCCAGAAAAAGCTTTTCAAATTGTAAATTCAATTATTAATAATTTTAATAAAGTAATTAGAAAAGTTCATAAAAAAAGGGCTCTGGAAGATTTAAATACAGAGAAACAAAATTTAGCTTTAATAAAACATGAAATTGATTCTGTTGCGAGTACCTTACAAAATCTTCGAGATAACTATGATTTGATAGATTATAGTGTTCAAGCTGAACAGGTTACTCGGGGCTATTTAAAAACGATAGAAGGAGCTAATAAATCAAATATTAATGTTGCTGAGGTATTGAAATTAAAAGAAAATATTGAGAAAAAGGGAGTGGATTTTATAAAATACAATACTAATATTTATGATTTATTGAAAGAATTTGCAAAATCTCATGTGGAATATAGTAATGCATTAAGTAGCTATAAAAGAGTAATGACTTATACAAATGTAGTTAGCCACCCGCATGTTCCAGTTAAAAAAGTATATCCTATTAGGTGGATCATTGTTCTATTATCTTCATTTGGCAGTTTCTTTTTTACGTTCGTTTTGCTTTTGTTTATAAATAGAATTAAGCATTAATTCATTTTGCTTCGATTTTTAAAATCATATTGGATATATTTTTTCAGCTTTTTATTTATAGCTGTTAATAGTGTACTCATAGCCCATGAATTTTATTATTTGGCAATTCTTCCATTTATATTAGCAATAGTATTTATGGCCTTTTTCAATTTAGATAAACTAATGTGGTTTATTGTATTTGCTACGCCATTGTCAATTAATCTCGAAGAATTAGAAATAGGTGGTATTGGTATGTATGTACCTACGGAGCCTCTAATGTTTGGGGTTATGTTGCTGTTTATTATGAAGATAATTTACGAGAAAGGTGTTGACAAACAAATTATGAAACATCCGGTAACCATTGCGATTTTGATAAATCTTACTTGGATTTTTATTTCTTCATTAACTTCTGAGATGCCTGTTGTTTCATTAAAATTTCTTTTAGCTCGTTTATGGTTTGTCGTTTGTTTTTATTTTATTGGTATCCAATTGCTAAAAATTAAAAATAATTATAAAATTTTTACCTGGGCTTATATTATACCACTCACAATAGTAATTATTTATTCAATAAACCGGTTGGCAGGCTATAATTTTCAAGAGAAACCTGCACACTGGGTAATGAACCCCTTTTTTAAAGATCATACATCTTATGGAGCTATATTAGCTATGTTTTATCCTATACTTTTTTTATTTACAGGAAGAAGTTATTCCTATTTAACTAAGATAATAAGTATGTTATTAATAGGGGTATTTACTATTGGCCTGATTTTATCATATACCAGAGCAGCATGGCTTAGTATTATTGCGGCAGTAGTTCTGTTTATAATTTATAGATATAGAATTAGATTAAGTGTTTTGTTTACCATTTTTACTTCATTAATTATTTTACTGGCTCTTAGTTGGAATTCTATTATTATTAATATGGAAAGAAATAATCAGGATTCATCCGATAATTTATCGCAACATGTAGAGTCCATATCAAATGTTTCAACAGATGCTTCTAATCTTGAAAGGCTAAACAGGTGGCATTCTGCATTTCGTATGTTTATGAAGAGGCCTGTGTTTGGATGGGGGCCAGGTACTTATAAATTTCAGTATGCTCCATTTCAACTCGCCAGTGAAAAAACCATTATAAGTACCAATAATGGTGATAACGGAAATGCTCATAGTGAGTATATAGGGCCATTAGCAGAATCAGGTATTATTGGCCCCTTGAGTTTTATATTAATTATAATTGCACTTTATTACAGAGGATCATTATTATATCATAGATTACCAAAAGGAGAACTCAAAAATGTAGTATTAGCTGCATTACTTGGTCTTTTTACCTACTTTGTGCATGGTTTCATGAATAACTATCTGGATACAGATAAAGCGTCTGTTCCTTTTTGGGGATTTATTGCGTTAATTGTAGCAATAGATATTTATCATAATAAATCTTTAATGGAATCTGAGACAAAGTAAGGCAATGTCATCTTTGTATTCTACTTCTTTTTTATAGGTATTTAATTTTTTTGAAATGGATTGAACGATATTTTCGATAGGGGTATTTTTATTTTGAATAAGTGATAATTCCAGATTTTTTATTCCAAATTCTTCATCACTCGTATTTGTTTGTTCAACCACACCATCAGTATAACAGGCTAAGATTGCATTTTTTGGAATCGTCATATTTTTTTCTGTAACTGAGGGTAAATTTTCAAACACACCTAAAAGAGTACTGCCATCATATAAAGATTTAAATTGGTGACCAACTAATAATAAAGGAGGATTATGACCTGCATTGATAAATTGTAAATTTCGAGTTAGCATGTTATACTTTCCGATGAATGCTGTAATAAATTTTTCTCTATTTGCATTCGCTAATATGTTTCTGTTTAATTCTAAAACTAATTCGGACAAGGATGATGTTCTTTTGATTAAAGATCTTAAACTGGCCTGAAAGTTTGACATTAACAATGCTGCCGGAACACCTTTACCGGAAACATCTGCAATACAAAAGGCAATTTCATCACTGTTAAGTTCTATGAAATCATAGTAATCTCCACCAATTAAATGATGAGGATGATAAAGTGCAGCAACTTCAATTTTCTTATTATGATGTAAATTCTTTGGAAACAACATGCTCTGCATTTCAGATGCTAATTCCATTTCTTTTTTAATAGCTATTTGATCAATATTCTCTTTATATAATCTTTTGTTTTCAATAGCAACAATTATAATGTTAGTTAGTGTTTGTATAAAAGATAAATGTTTAATGATAGGGCTTACCTCAATCTTCTCCCCATCAAAATCACCCATAAGTAAATAAGCCAATGGTTCTGATTTATGAAAAACAGGTACAATTACATCAAATAATTTTATCTTGATATTTTCGGATGCGGAAAGAACCGTGATTTCATTATATTTTAATAAATCTTTTTTAACATCAATATGATTACATTGTGTTCCTACGCAGAGCTCTTGTTTCCATTCTTTATTATTAACACTAAAAAGTAATAATTTACCAATTTTTAAGTCGTTAAGTAATACATTCTTGTAAATGTTTAAAAGTTCATTTTTCGGTAAATTATTATTGATACCAATGGTTACTTCTAAAAGTGTATCTAACTTTAGCTTGCCTAGTTGTAATCTGGTTTTAATATTTTTTGAAGGCGGGTTCATATCGGCTTATTCTTGCACTAAGATAAAAGGAATTTTTAATTTTTCAACTTTTGTGTTAAAATTTGTGATAAAAAAAGCCGACTTATTGATTAAGTCGGCTGAGATAATAAGGATTAATTATATTTAAAAATTATAAGCAGCTCTTAAAGCAATCCATTTTAAAGATTCTCCACCTTCACTGGCAGTTACCATATGAAATCTTGCACCTAAATCTATATGTTCATTTACTAAGAACCCTATACCAGGAGCAAAGCTAAGCTTTGTTTCAGATACAGACATGCCCATAAAACTGAATGTGAATCTGGTTAATCCTACTTGAGCATGAGCGTACAATCCACTTTCGTTATCAGTAAAATAATATTTAAATCCGGGTTGTAATGGTAACAATGAAACTGTTCCATCGCCATCATGCCCAACTAGACTAAACCCAGTATGAAATGTTATCCCTATATTGTCTCCAACTAAATATTCTCCACCAAGAGCTAATCCATATGTTAACCCCATACCCTCATTTAGAACATAACCAACATCAGCACCTGCTGATCCTCTGAATTGTGCATTAGAATTTGTACTAAAAGCAGTTACTAATAGTAAAGCTGCCGCTAATTTTAAAAAATTTTTCATAATTTGAATTTTAGTTTGTGTGTCTAAAGGTAAAAAATATTTAGGAAATAGGAATAAAAAAATCGATAAATTAAATTTATCCTTTTACTCTCTCAGAATATTCACCAGTAGTGGTATTAATTTTAATAAAATCTCCATTGTTGATGAATAAAGGTACTCTAACCTCAGCACCTGTTTCTACAGTGGCGGGTTTAAAGGCATTGGTAGCTGTATTTCCCTTTTCACCAGGTTCGGTATAGGTAATTTGTAAAACTATAGAAGGAGGTAATTCGCACAATAATGCTAATTCTTCTTCTGCATGAAAAACTATTTCTGCAAAATCACCTTCTTTCAAAAATTGTGGGGCATTTATCAAGCTTTCATCAATAAATGTTTGTTCATAGGTTTCCTGATTCATAAAATGATATCCTGTTTCGTCTTTATAAAGAAACTGATATTTTCTTCTTTCAACTCTTACAGGTTCAATTTTATGACCGGCTGAAAAAGTATTATCAATAACTTTTCCGGTGGTGAGGTTTTTAAGCTTTGTTCTCACAAATGCAGGTCCTTTTCCCGGTTTCACATGTTGAAATTCTACAATAGTATAAAGTGCATCATTGTACTTTATACACAATCCATTTTTTATATCTGCTGTTGTTGCCATTGAAAAATAATTAATTTAAAGGACCTCTAATTATTCCTTTAGATGATGATTTCTCTATAAATTTTAATATTATGTTTTTCTCATTAGATTTTGGAGCTTCCTGCTCAATAATATGAACTGCATTACTGACATTTAAACCTCTAACATAAATAGATCTGTAAATGTCTTCAATCTGCAATATAGTATCTGTAGAAAATCCTCTACGTCTAAGTCCAACTGAATTAACTCCTGCAAATGTTAGTGGGTCTCTTGCAGCTTTAACGTATGGAGGCACATTTTTTCTGGCGTTAGTTCCGGAAGCTAAAAAAGCATGCTCTCCTATTTTAACAAATTGTTGAACACCTGCTACTCCTTCTATAATTACAAAATCTCCTAATTCAACATGACCAGCAAGATTAACACAGTTAGCTAAAATACAATTATTACCAATAATACAATCGTGAGCTATATGTACATAGGCCATTAATAAACAATTATTTCCAACTACGGTTTTATGTTTATCTGTTGTACCTCTGTTAATTGTAACACATTCTCGAATTATACAGTTATCACCTATCTCGGCAGTGGTATCTTCATTATCAAATTTCAAGTCTTGTGGAATTGCTGAAATTACACTTCCCGGGAAAATTTTACAGTTTTTACCAATTCGGGCACCTCCAAAAATTGTCACATTCGGTCCTATCCAGGTACCTTCACCAATTTCTACATCGGCATGAATAGTTGTAAATGATTCAATAATTACATTCTTGCCAATATTTGCATCAGGATGAATATTTGTATAAGGAAATTCTTCCATTCTTTTAAGTTTTTTGCAAAAATAAACTTTTTATCCCTGAACTTGCTCAATTACTTTTTTATCGAGATTGTTTTCCTTAACAATTTGTGCCATTAATTCAGCTTCGATGCAGATTTGGCCATTAACGTAGCCTTTTCCACTCATGTGAATAATTCCTCTTCTAAGAGGTGTAATTAATAATAATTGAAAAACCATAGTGTCTCCAGGAATGACTTTTCGTTTAAATTTAACATTATCTATTTTAACAAAATAAGTCATGTAATTTTCAGGGTCAGGTACAGAGCTTAAAGCAAATATTCCTCCTACCTGAGCCATAGCTTCAATTTGTAAAACTCCCGGCATTACAGGATTGCCTGGAAAGTGACCTGTAAATTGTGGTTCGTTTAAAGTAATATTTTTGACTCCGATAATATCATGGTCGGATATTTCCAATATTTTATCTACTAATAAAAAGGGATAACGATGTGGAAGCATCTTTTCTATTGCATTTATATCATATATTGGGTCTTTACTTAAATCTACTTTAGGACCTGTTTTTGCTAATTTTTTAATTTCCTTTTTAATCATTTTAGCAAAATCAACATTGCCTTTATGTCC
>CAYRAD010000078.1:0-8741 GCA_964422135.1 uncultured Vicingus sp. | reverse complement strand
CTTTATCGTTAGCGATATTAAAATCGTTAACAATTTTTGGTTTTCGTAAATCCAATCCTAACAACACCGTTTTATTTCCTGAAGCAGCAATAATAGAAGACAAGTTCATTGCCGTATAGGTTTTACCTTCAGAACCCACAGATGACGTAATTAAAAGAACCTTTTGTTCTTTTCCGGCAGCAAAGTATTTTAAATTGGTTCTTATCGATCTGAACGATTCAGCAATCAATGATTTTGGTTTTTCAGAAACAATAAGTGCATAACCTTCTTTACTTAAGCCTACTACACCAAGAACGGGCATTCTGGTTAATTTTTCAATAGTCTTTTTATCCCTTACTGTATCATTTAATTGTTCTTTGATAAAAATTAATCCTGTCGGTAACAATAACGAGAGCAACAATGCAAGGGAATAACTTTTTTTAGGAATTGGCCTTATCGGATAAGGAGTTGAACGGGCTTCTTCGATAATACGGTTATCGGAAACCGAAGCTGCTAAAGCCAAAGATGTTTCCGCCTCTTTTTGTAATAAATACAGATATAAACTTTCTTTTACCCTATACTCCCTCTCTATACCTACCAATTGTCTTTCTGTTTTAGGTATTGCTCTTAACTGCTGTTCAAGTGCCGACAAAGATTTAATGGATTGTTGCTTAGAGGCTATTAAACCATTTTTAATACTCTCTATGTTTTGAATTAATTTTGTTCGGGTATATTTTATTTTTTGGTTAATCGCATTTATGGTAGGATTATCTCCTTTTTTATTGGTTTCTATTTTTTGTTTTTCCAGTTCTAATTCTGTGATATGGCCAATCAACTGAATCAATAAAGGATCATTTATACCCAATGATGAAGGAGCAATATCGGCCAGACTTTTATTTTCCTGAACATAGCCTTGCAAATACTCAATAAAACTTATTTGCAGATTAAAATTAGATAGTTCGCTATCTTTTGATTTTACACTTTCGAGAATCATTTGTGATTCAGCACTAACATCTGTAATTCCTTTTTCAATTTTAAAATCCTGTCGTTGAGTTTCAATTTGTTTTAATTCTGTAGAAATAGCTTTTAACTGATTATTAATAAATGTTGCTGTGCTACTGGCTATTTTATTTTTTTCGAGGATATCATTCTCTAAGTAAACCTTTACTAAGGTATTCAAAAAATCAATCCCTCTCTGGGGAATCTCATCCTCAATACTCAATACAATTACGGAGGAGTTTTTACCAGGTTGATCTATGTTTAATTTGGCACGATAAAACTCAATATTATTATTAATATTATTAAATTTTACTCTAAAATTCCGCTTTTCATAAGAAGGGTCATTAAATGCTTCTTTGTCGAAATGTGCTCGTTTATTGACGGTAAAAACCCCAACCGGCAAATGAACTTTTTCTCCAAACAAATGTTGACTCGAATTAGTTTCACCAGTTTGTTCAATTTGATACCTGAGTTCATATTTGTTCTCATCAACAATTTTAAAATAAAACCAGTTGGTATAAGCATAAAAATTGAGCGAATCGTAATTAATTTTAAATGGTGAATCTGTATAAATTTGGCTCTTTTTAACATTCCCAATCAAATAATAAAGTACATCTACTTCTAATTGTTGAAGTGTTTTTTTTAGAATGTTTCGTGACTTTAATATTTCAATTTCGTTCTCAATGTTTTTGTTAACACTATAAACATCTAATTCTTTCAACAATTCCTGAGTTCCAAGGGTGGTACTTTTATCGTCTTTAATTAAAACCTTGGTTGAAATTTTGTAAACGGGTTTTACATACCAGTTGTAAAAATAAGCACAACCAAAACCCATCATTAATGCTAACACATAAATATACCAATAGCGAAGATATCCGAAAAGAAAGGCTTTCAGGTTAAAATCGTGTTCTTCTTCTTCAAAATTATCTGTGCTCGAATTCTCCTGCATCAGTTTGTTTTATTTAACAAAAATACATGTTTTAAGTTAATCACCTCATCTTTTATTTTTTCCGACTTTCAAAATTTAATTAATTTACAACTATTACTTCTACCCGTATATTTTTCATGGCTTCTCTCATGTTTTTAGGCTTTTTAACAATCATCCTGTCTCCACCATAACCGACTGTAGTTAATTTATCTCCTTTAATTCCTTGTTCAACAAGGTACGATTTAATTCTTTCCGCCCTCATTTTTGATAGCTTCTTGGCCGAACCTTTAAAGTTCCATTCTTCACCAAGATGAATGTATCTTTTTGATTTTTTTATGAACTTATTCCCACTCGTATGCCCTTGTATCTCAAAAAAATAATTGCTATTTTCTTTCATAAAAGTTGTTAGTTTTTTTAATTCCTGCTTCGACTCCTCCTTTAATGCATAGGTATTGGGGTAAAAATAAATCTTATACATGATAAGTTTTTCTCCTACTTTTATAGGGTTTAATTCTATTTTAATTTGTTTATTCTTTAAATCCAATGTATCTGTATATGTTTCGTATCCAAATTTCCTAACTGATACTGCTATTTTCTTTTTATCAAATTGAGAAATAACAAATCCACTATCAACATTTGAGTTGATTTTCTTGTACGGATTTCCATTATTATCTAAAACAGTTACAACAGCTTCTATGTTTTTTTGTGTATTGTAATTGACTACGACACCTTTTATTGAATTGAATATTGCTAAAGACTCTTTTACCTTATCGGGTTGTATCGGTTTAATTTCTTCTGCAACAGTATCTGTTTTTATATTTTCCACGATAGTTTCCATGGCTTCTTCAATACATTCATTTTGTATGGCTTTTATCGTTAAGGTTCTACCTCCCGTTTTTAGAAATAAATTATGCCCACACCCGTAACCATTTATCTGCAGCACTCCGGCATAATAAGTTTCTCCTTTTTTTACTGAAATGGTTCCCTCTAGTTTATTGGTAATCGGTTTTTCTTTGTTTTTAATCACATCGTTGCAAAAAGTCTTGCCTTTGTAAGAATAAATCAGAATTTCGTAAATATCGTCTTTGCTTATTGTAGTTAATTTATAGGTAAGCTGACCATCCGATTCCACTTTTATTTTATACCAGTAGGTATATTTATCCTCTGGTTGATAATAAATTTCGTCCTGCACATCATATGAGACATTATTGGTAAATGGTACCAATATTTTTTTAGGATTGATACAATCATGAAATCCTTCCTGTGCGGAAGATGATGAAAAACTTAAAACCGAAATGCCAATAATTATAAACCGCTTGATGAAATTCATTTATTATTATCTCTACTTAAACAATAACTAAAAATAGTTTTTTGTTTTATCGGGTTTTTTGAAAATTGATTTAGTTGTTAACGAAGCGTGTTTAATATTGTTGGCTATCAAACTTGACCTTGATTCAACTGTTCCAAATAAAAAATATTTTCCCCGCCTTAATCAAGGTTATTACACACCTCTAATTTTGTATCCAGTCCGCTCAAATGCAGATAGACAAAATCTTCTCCTTTCAAGAGTAGAATTTAAAAAAACTGCTCATTGAAATTAATCAAAAACAGCTCTTTTTTAGCCCTTGTAATTGCTGTATAAAGCCAGCGTAGATAATCCACACTTATCATTTCGTCTGTTAAATAGCCCTGATCTATAAATACAGCATCCCATTGGCCTCCCTGAGATTTGTGGCAGGTAATGGCATAGGCAAATTTAACCTGCAAAGCCTGATAGTATGAATTTTTTCGAATCAGTTCGTTTCGTTTTTTCCGATTGGGTTCATATTCATAATCTGTTGAAACGGCATCGTATAATTTCCTGAATTGTTCTCCCGATAATGAAGGTGCTTCGGTTAAAATACTGTCCAAAATAATTTTTACTTCTAAATCGGGCTCATCAGGATAATCAATCATTCTCATGGTAACGTTGGCAAACCTAAAACCATACAGGTCTTCATATCCTTTAATTTTTAGCAACTCCACAATATCACCATTGGCAATAAAACCGGCTTTTGAACTATCCTGTAACCAGAAATAATTATTCTTTACAATCATCATGTAATCACCAGATGCAATTTCATCTTCCAACCATTTTATTCGTGCCCTTATTTGCAAATTATAAAGGTTGGCATTCTTATTACTTCTGGTTATCAACATCACATTATCCTCTCCATATTTGCTATAGGCATTATTCAGTTCATCTTCCAGATCAATCCCTGAAATCCGTTTAACATCGGCTTTGTTTACCGAATTAAATAAGGGAAATTCTACATTTCCAGAGGCTATTTTATTTCTCAGATAAGTTGCATCAATCAATATCTCCGAATCTTTTTCCTGCCTTACCACTTCGTTCAGTTCATTCAATTCGATGTTTAAGTGATAAGATTTTTTTAAAAATTCCTCATTCAAAGCCGGGCTAATATCCATGCCTACAGGAGGTAACTGAGCTGTATCTCCGATTAAAATCAGCTTGCAATTAATCCCAGAATAAACAAATTCCAATAAATCATCCAGCAAACTTTTATTTTCTCCCCAATTGGCAGAACTTAACCCACCCCCATCTCCAATCATCGAAGCCTCGTCCACTAAAAATATTGTGTTCTGAAATTTATTTGGTTTCACCACAAAACGGGTATAACCATCACCACCATTTCGTAATTGGTAAATCATTTTATGAATGGTAAAAGCCGGTTTATTGGCATAATTAGCCAAAACCTTTGCAGCCCTTCCTGTAGGAGCCAGTAGTACTGAATCGAAGTTAATTTCAGGTAATGTCTTAACCAATGCTCCTACCAACGAGGTTTTTCCTGTTCCGGCATAACCTTTTAACACAAATAAATGTTTCTGTTGTTTCAGAAAAACAAAATCCGTTAACTCTCCAACTACTGTTAATTGATTTTTAGTAGGCGAATACCCAAAGTTTTTTAGCAGTGATTTGTAAAATATATTGTGCATTTTTTCTGGTACCAAAATAACCTTTAATACCTAAAATATACCTTTTGTTAACTAATAATTATTTTTATACTATTAATTTTACATTTTGAGTTATTAAAGGATAAAAAAAATTGTAGATTTGTGTTCATTAGAAAAAAAGTGAAAAACCTATGAAAATTGTAATTCAAATAGTACTGGCAATATTATCAGTTTTTGTTGCATATTTAATTTGGAATAGCATTGAAAGTAAAATAACACTTACTGAAACAGTTGCTATAAGAAATAAAGTAGTTCAAACAAAACTAGAACAAATAAGAGATGCCCAGGTGGAATATAAGAAAGTAAGAGGTGAATATGCCGGAACATTCGCACAATTGGTTGATTTTTTGGAAAATGATTCTATTCCTCAGGTATTTATGGAAGGCGAAGTTCCTGACAGTTTGTTAGGTAAAGAAGCCATTGCATTACAAATGGGAATAATAAAAAGAGATACAACCAATCTTCCTGTAAGAGAAGTTTTATTTAAAGAGAACTTTAAAAATATTGTGGACTCCATTAGCATTATCCCATTTTCTGAGGGTAAAACATTTACAATGAGATCGGGAGAGTTAGAAAAAGGAAAAATGAAGGTAAAAGTATTTGAAACCGTTGCACATCTTACCGATGTTTATTTTGGTTTAAAAACTGATAATGAAGGAATTGACATGAAGGATTCCATTATGATTGGTTCTATGGAAGAGCCTACCACCAACGGAAACTGGAATGATTAACTAATTAAGATTTTTTAGAACGAAGGATATGAAGTTTTCATATCCTTTTTTTATAACTTAGCCTTTCAAATGTCAGGACAAAAACAGCATATTAGCTTAATTGATAAATCATACTCTGATAGCAATACAAAGAGTTATAAGTTATATATTGAATTAAGTCTGAACGGTTTAAAACATACTATTTTTAATTGCGACAATAGTACTTTTATAGGGTTTGAAGAGTATCGTTTTAACGATGTATACAATGATTATTCTTTAGTAACTCCGTTAAAAGAAATAATTGCCCAAAACCCGATTTATAAAAAAGATTTTCAAACCCTTCAAGTGGCAATGGTAAACAATCGTTCTACGCTAATTCCAAATGCTATTTTTAGAGCAGACAAGCTGAGTAGTTTTCATCAGTTTAATTTTTTAAATAAAGAAGAAGATTGCTATTACTCCGATCAATTGATTAACCTTTCTGCCCATAATGTATATAGCATTCCTGATTACATTTCTGAGGAGTTTAGTTCATTAAAAAATTGCAGTTTTAAACACTTTTCATCATCTTTAATAGAAGCTTCTCTGGTACAAGCAAAAAACGACAAAGCACTATCGCTGATAAATGTTCATATATTACCTTCTTCTTTTCAAATTATTGTTATTAAAAATCAAAAGCTAGAGCTGTATAATTCCTTTATTTACCAAAGTAGCGAAGATTTTATCTATTACCTGCTTTTTGTTTTGGAACAGTTAAACATTAATAATGAGGAAGCCACCATAAATCTTACCGGAGAAGTAGAGAAAAATTCTGTTATTTATTCGATGCTGTACAAGTACATTAAGACTTTGAATTTTGGAGACCGATCCGAAAATTTAAAATTCAGCTACATCTTAGAAGACATTCCAAATCATTTTCACTATTCGCTTTTCAATCAATTTTTATGCGAATAATAAGCGGAAAAAATAAAGGTAAATCGATAATCGCCCCCAAAAACTTACCCGTTAGACCGACCACTGATTTCGCTAAAGAGGGTTTGTTTAATGTGCTAACCAATGAGTTTGATTTTGAAGAGTTAGAGGTATTAGATTTGTTTAGCGGAACAGGGAATATCGCTTATGAATTTGCATCGAGAGGTGTAAAAAAAATGCTGTGTATCGATCAAAATTACCATTGTGTCAGTTTTATTAAAAAAACTGCTAAAGAATTGGATTTTAAGCAACTGAATGTTTTTAAAAATGATGTTTTTAGGTACTTAAAACAATACAAACAACCGTTTGATATTATTTTTGCTGACCCTCCTTACGACCTAAAAGAGACACCATTAATTCCCGATTTGGTATTTAAAAATCAATTATTAAAGAAAAATGGTTGGTTGATAATAGAACACGATAAACGAACATATTTATCAGAATTTTCAAATTTTTTGGTTCAACGTAAATATGGAAATGTTAACTTTAGTATTTTTCAAAACCAAGCATAATGAATAATCTATTGACCATACTATATGTTGCTAATCAGGATTTAAGCACAAAATTTTACCAAGTTGTTTTGCAACTGAAACCTAGCTTAAATGTTCCGGGGATGACAGAATTTACCCTGTTTGAAAATTGCAAATTGGGTTTAATGCCTGAAAATGGAATAGCAAAAATTATTACACCTCAAACACCTCATCCTAAGGAAGGTTCTCAAATTCCGAGATGTGAAATTTACTTGAGAGTAAAAGACCCTCAGCAGTATCTGGACAGGGCAATTAACAATGGAGCAAAGAACATAAGCCATTTGACAGCAAGAGATTGGGGCGAAAAAGTAGGTTATGTTGCTGATCCAGATGGACATGTACTTGCTTTTGCAGAACTAACAAACAGCAATGCTTAATACCATTTCCTATAAAAACATCCTGAGAATTGCCTTTCCTATTATTATCAGTGGTATTGCTCAAAATGTGGTAAATGTAACTGATACCATGTTTCTTGGAAGAGTGAGTAAAGTTGCTTTGGGTGCAGGTGGAAATTCTGGAATTTTTTACTTTATCCTTGTTATTACCGGAATGGGTATAACCACAGGAGCACAAATCATTATCGGAAGAAGAAATGGAGAACAAAACTACAAACAGATTGGAAAAATATTCGACCATTGCATTTATATTGTTGTACCAATAAGTATTTTACTTTTCTTTTTTATTAAATATTGGTCGCCCTATTTATTAGAAATTATCATTAAATCCCCTAATATTCTACAAGCATCTAACGAGTACTTAAGCTATCGAGCCTTTGGTATTTTTGTAGCCTACCTTAACTTTTCCTTTATTGCTTTTTATGTGGGAACAACCAAAACCAACATTCTGATTTATGTTACTTTTGTGATGGCAGCCGTAAATGTTTTTCTAGATTATTCATTAATCTTCGGAAATTTCGGATTTCCAGAAATGGGAATTAAAGGGGCTGCAACAGCTTCTGTAATCGCTGAGACCACAGCCTTATTGTTTTTCATTCTATACACTTACCTAAAAGTTAATCTTGACAAATATAACCTGTTTAAATTCAAAAATTTTAGTTCTGATATTGTAAAAAGAATTTTAAAAGTAGGTAGCCCGATAATGCTTCAAAGTTTTTTATCCTTAAGTTCCTGGTTTATTTTCTTTATCATTATCGAAAAACTGGGCGAAAAAGAATTGGCCATATCACACATTATAAGAAGTATTTATATGGTATTAATGATTCCGTTATTTGGTTTTAGTTCTGCCACCAATACACTGGTAAGTAATCTTATCGGACAAGGAAACAGTGATCTCGTTCTAAGACTGGTAAAGAAAATTACCATTTTGAGTTTATTAAGTACGACTGTTGTGTTGCTGTTCAACATCTTTTTCCCAAAAGAAATGATTGGTTTTTATACCAAAGATGTCCAACTGATTATTGAAACCATCCCTACTTTAAACATCATCAGTTTTACGATGTTCTTTTTTGCAGGAGCATTTATATTGTTTAATGGAGTAAATGGTACCGGAAACACCAAAACATCGTTATTAATAGAAACCATTACCATTTCAATTTATTTAACAGCCACCTATTACATCGCTCTTGTACTAAAATCATCTTTACCGGTA
>CAYRAD010000077.1:0-8858 GCA_964422135.1 uncultured Vicingus sp. | reverse complement strand
CTATTATTCCTGTTTGTTTTGGACTGAAATTTAGTTGAAGATAATAGGCTTTCCATAATAAAGCTCCAATACCTTTAATTTAAAAACAAAATCATATTTAGCCCTTATTAATTGAGACTGAGCAGCTACTAGATTGTTTTTACTTTGGTTAAAATCAAATGAACTGATGGCACCACTCTGCATTTTTTCCTGAGCATAGTTAAACGATTTATCCAGTGCATCCACAGAAATCTTGGCTGCATCATAAGATTTTGCTGCTGCTAAAGCATCTGTGTAAGCTGTTTGAATAGTTTCTCTTAAACGGAATCTTTCGCTTTCGAGGTTGTACTGAATCTGCTCTACATTAATCTTAGCTTTATTTACATTAGTTCGGTACTGAAAGCGATTAAAAATGGGAACATTTAAAGAAAGTACCACGGAATGGCCCAAGTTGTCATTGATTTGATTAGGAAAATCTATATAATCAGGGAATCCCTGCCTATGTTGGTAAACAGTATTAAATCCATAGGATAGATTTAATGAAGGATAATAATTGGATTGAGCTATTTTTATACTTTCCTCGGCACTCTGAATATTCAATTCAGCCAAGCGAATCTCAGGAAATGTTTCATTCGCTTTGTTATATATAGCCATCACATCATTATTTAAAATACTTTTATCTGCTATTTCAACATTTATTTCTTCTATGTTTATTCCCATATCCTGTAATTGTAATAACTGAGCTAACTGTAAACGGGCAATAGCCAAAGAGTTTTGAGCTACTACCAAATTTTGATTATCAGTTGTCAGGGTAGATTTTACATTCAATAAATCTCCATCAGGTAGAACTCCTGCCGTAACCAGTTCTGTGGTACGGGTTACTTCGCTCTGGCTAATATCCACCTGCGACTGTGCTACCTTTACTTGTTCTTTGGCAAACAATATCTGCAAATAAGCATTAATTACATTCAGTGAAATGTCATTTTTCATTTTTTCCAGGGCAGCATCTTGAACATCTATCCCAATTGTTGCTTGTTTTAAGGTATGAAGATTTGCGAAACCATTAAATAATACAACAGATGAACTTACACCAAAGTTGTTTGATCGATAATTAGCTGAAGACCTTCCTCCCGTCACGTCAATAGATGAACCAAAGTTGTAATTTTGTGATGCAGAAGCATTTAAATTAGGAAAGAAATTCCATTTTGCCGCAATAACATCCTGAGTTGAACTATTCCTGTCTAACTCTGATTGTTTAACAGAAATATTATTTTCCAAAGCGTAGTTCACACATTCTTTTAAAGTCCAAACCTTATCGCTTTGTGCTTTTAAATTCCCCAATAAATTTAATAATATGATTAAAGCTAAAAATTTCATATATAATATTTTATCATCTATTAATTCAATCAATAATTTAATGTATAGTTTAAATTATCTTCTTTTCCTTTTCTTCTTCTTCTTATCTTCACTTGTGTTTTTCTTAATAGGCTCGGTAATGTTCCACACTTTTACTTTATCTTTCTCAGTTAAGCCTTTAAGTATCTCCACATTTATTCCATCAGAAATACCCAATTCAACCTCTCTTCTTTCAAATTGTTGGTTACCGGTTTCCACTTCAACAAAAGAATCATCGGTTTCTTCATCAAACTGTACTAAAGCTTCTTTAATGGCTAATGTATTTTGTTTTTCGCCTAAAACAATTGTGGCATTAGCACTATAACCTGCTCTTACAAAGAAACTGGAATCAAGAAATACATTTGCTTCAATTTTAAATTGTACAGCTCCTTGTTCTTCAATTCCTTGTGGGGCAACAAAACGAAGTTTAGCATCATAAGTTTTATTTTCAATTGCACCCAAACTAATTTGCAATGGCATTCCTATTTTTAAGTTAGCTACTTCGGCTTCATCCACCTGACCTTCAAAGATCATATTGGTTAAATCAGCTACTGTAGCTATTGTTGTGCCGGGATTAAAATTGTTACTTTCAATTACCTGATCTCCTTTTTTAACAGGAATATCTAACACAGTTCCTGTTACGGTACTTCTTACATTGGTGTTAGTAGTTCCTTTACCTGCTGTTCCTAGTTTTATAATTTGCAAGTCACTTTCGGCATTTAATTTTTCTTGTTTCGCTTGGTTGTATTTTAATTCTATAGTATTAAAATCCTGTGTAGAGATTACTCCTTTGTCGTACAGTTTTTTGTTTCGATTGTAATCTATTTCGCTGTTTTCCAGCACCAAAGTAGCATTATCAACTCTACCAATAGCACTATTTAAAGCAGATTCGTTAGGTACAACCTTAATAACAGCAATTAAATCTCCTTCTATTATTACATCTCCTTCTTTTACATAGATATTTTCTATAATTCCTGATATTTGCGGTTTAATTTCCACCTGATCTTCAGGAACAACTTTTCCTGTTGCAACTGTTTTCTTTTCTATAGAAATTCTTGCCGGATTTTCCGTTTCATATTTTATTGGAGACTGATTATTGGTGGAAATAAAAAATACTGTGGCGTAAATCACTCCAATTATTAAGATTCCAATTAATAGATATTTAACTACTTTTTTCATTTATCTTTTTTTATAATTTTTAAATTTGAATTTATTCTTCTCTCAAAGCATCAATTGGTTTAATACTAACTGCCCTTTGTGCAGGAATCAAACCAATTAGTGTCCCTAATACTATCATTATAAATAAAGCTCCGAGTACTAATGGAATCGGAACAGTTGGGTTGGAATATGGTATATCCGTATCTTGTGTAGCTGCATCAATCCCTCTTAACACAAAGGATCCTAAAACAATTCCAAAAATTCCAGATATCATGGTTAAAAAAACGGATTCAAGGATAATTTGCCCACGAACCTCACCAGGTGTTGCTCCTAACGCTCTCCTAACTCCTAATTCCTTTGTCCTTTCTTTAACAGAAATCAATAAAATATTACCGATGCCTATTACACCTGCTATTATTGTTGCCACTCCTACAACCAGTGATAAGAAAGACAAGCCTTTGGCAAATCCTTTAATCTTATTAAATAATTCACCTAAATTAAAAGATCCAATAGCACGGTCATCTTCAGGAGCAATTTGGTGTGCCTTTTTTAAAATAGTTTTCACATCTTCTTCTACTTGAACTACATCTGCATCATCGTAAGCTGCAATTGCAAGCCAACCCACATCATTACCTGTGTTATATAATTTTCGAAACGTGGAAAATGGGATATAAATATCTCCATCATCACCAAATCCTCCACCTTCTTCAAATTTTCTAACTCCTATTACCTTAAAATAAACTTTATCTAAACGAATAAACTGTCCAATTGCAATTTCATCTTTTCCGAAAAGTTCTTTTTGAGTCCGTTCACCAATTACACAAACCTTGCTAGCACTTTCAATATCTCTTTCGTTTAAGAACCTACCTCCATCGTATATTTTTTGAGTAGCAATTTTCGATAACACAGGAAAATCTCCGTAAATGTTATAAGTTCCTGTTCGTTGGCCTCGGACAACGCTACCCGGATCACCACCAAACACCCCCTTTACAATTCTTGGGGCAATGTATTGAATTTGAGGAATCCTTGCTTTTAACAAATCTACATCCCCTATTTTTAATTGTATAGACCTTCCTGTTTTAAAACCTGCATATGGTACACTGGTTTGCTGAGACCACGCAAACATACTGTTCATCGCAACATCTTCAAATCGTTCCTCAAAACCGTGATCCAGACCTTTTGCAGCACCAGAAAGCGTGATGTAAATAAATATTCCCCAAAGCACTCCTATTACTGTAATAATAGTTCGGGCTTTATTCTTTCGAATAGAATCAAATATTTCCTGCCATGTATCTCGGTTAAATAATATCATTATTCGTCTCTTAAAGCTACAATAGGTTTAATTTTGGCAGCTCTTCGTGCAGGAACATAACCTGCTAAAGCACCAAAAATGATTAAAATTACTGTAGCAAAAATTGCTGTTCCCGTATTGATATAAGGATCTTTAATGAAATAATCATCTAAAGCTGTACCTACAGATGTTAGTAAGATTATGCCTCCAAATAAACCCACATAACCTGCTGCAGTAGTAATAAATATTGATTCCTGCAATATCATAGTTATAACGGAATATGGTGTTGCTCCTATGGCTTTTCTTATTCCTAATTCCTTAGTTCTTTCTTTAACAACATAGACCATAATGTTACTTATTCCAATTATTCCAGCAATTAAAGTTCCTAACCCTACGAATGTGACAACAATTTGTAAAAGACTTCCGAATTGCTGATTTTGATTAAGATCATCAGCTACATTTCGGATATAAATCCCACTATCGTCCATAGGGCTGATATGGTGTCGTTTTTTTAAAAAAGTCATTAATTCTTCTTCAAATTGTAAAGCACCGTTATATCCAATTTCCGGTTTAAAAGCAAGTGTTATTTGTCCAATCTTATCATTGTTTTTTTCAATCAACTGCATGGTGGTATATGGAGTATAGATATAACGCTCCTCATTATCACCTCCATCATCCTGAAATACGCCAACCACTTTAAACGACCTGTTCCCGATATTGATAAATTTACCTAAAGCATCATCGCCTTCAAATAAGTCTTTTTCAACTAGTCTTCCTATAACCGCATACTTGGTTCTTTGTTTAATATCATTAGCATTAATAAACCGGCCTTTCATTAATATAGTCTTCTCAGCAAATTGGTGTGAAGGAGCTACAGCTCTTAACCCATAATTGTTAGATTTATTAATATATTTAACCGAGTAATTCCTTGTAATTCTGGGTGTTATATATTCTAGTTGTAGTGGAAAATTTTGTTTGATTGCTGCTAAATCAGCATTGTCGAATTCAATTTCTCTACCTGATTTAAAGCCTTGATAGGGTTTATTTGTTCTGCCAGGAAAAATTCTAAATATATTAGTAGCATCATCCATAAAAAATTCCTGAAATGAATTTTTTAAGCCATTGCCAAAGCCAAAAAGAATAACAAAAATAAAAATACCTAATGCTACCGTAAAGCCAGAGAGAAAAGTCCTGAGCTTATTTTTTCTGATGGTCTCGAATATTTCTTGCCAACTATCTCTATTAAACATATTCTGCTACTCTAACTTGTTCTATTTCCCTGTCTTCTATGATTACTCCATCTTTGAGCTGTACAATTCTTTTACACATATTGGCAATGTCGTTCTCGTGAGTAACTACCAAAATGGTTTTTCCTTCATCATTAATCTCCTGAATTAATTGCATAACCTCAGATGAAGTAACCGAATCCAACGCTCCCGTCGGTTCATCAGCCAACAATACTTTTGGTTCTGCTGCTAAAGCTCGGGCAATGGCAATTCTCTGTTTTTGTCCTCCGGAAAGCTCACTTGGTAAATGTCCTGCCCAATTTGCTAGCCCTACTTTTGACAAGTATTGCATGGCTTTTTCTTGTCTTATTTTCCGTGGTATTTTTTGGTAATATAAAGGAAGAGCAACATTTTCTAATGCTGTCTTATAGTTAATTAAATTAAAAGATTGAAAAATAAAACCAAGGAATTTATTTCTGTATTTGGCGGCTTTTGTCTCGTCTAAGTTCTTGATTTCAATTCCATCCAAAATGTATATTCCCTCATCGGCAACATCCAGCATTCCTAATATGTTAAGTAATGTCGATTTTCCTGAACCGGAAGAACCCATTATGGCAACAAGTTCTCCTTCTTTTACACTGATGTTTATTCCTTTCAGAACGTGTAAAGCATTACTCCCGATTTTGTAAGATTTGTGTAGGTTATTTATTTCTATCATTCTGTTACAACAGCCTTTTAATATATAAAATTAGCTCACCTACTCAAGGTAAATGAGTTAATTTACACAAAAGGGCGTAACAAATGATAAATGGTATTAAGGAACTATTTAGTTTTTTTCTTGGCAGCTTCATGTTGTCGGCTTGCAATAAAAATCCAGACAAAAACACCACCTAAAATTATTAAAGTAATAATTCCTGTTATTATTCCTGAGTCCATAATTCAAAATTTTAGTTTCAGCGATAGGTAGTTGATGCCTCTAAATTTTGAACACATTAGATAAAATTAACAATTAATACGATGAATAGCTAATTTTAGTCTATAAAAATTTTACGAGAAGATGTTAATTTTGTTACTTTTATTTTCTGATAATGGCAAAAGACAAGGCTAACATAGGATTAAAGAATAAAAGCACTATTTCTATAGACGAATATTTTAATGGCATTAAATCAGGAAACAGAACGTTAATTAGTAAAGCTATAACTCTTATAGAGAGTTCTAATCCAAATCATCAACAATTAGCTGAAGAATTAATAGAACGGTGTCTTCCTCTTTCAGGAAAATCTGTGAGAGTTGGGGTTACCGGTGTTCCCGGTGTAGGAAAAAGCACATTTATTGAAGCTTTAGGAACTTATTTGATTGAAGAAAAAAAGAAAAGAGTTGCTGTATTAGCAATTGACCCAAGTAGTACTAAATCTGGCGGAAGTATCTTAGGTGATAAAACCCGAATGAATAAGCTATCAATAAATGATGATGCATTTGTTCGCCCCTCCCCTTCTTCAGGTACTTTGGGTGGCGTAGCAAAAGCCACCAGAGAAACCATTATTTTGTGTGAAGCGGCTGGCTATGATACGATATTGATAGAAACTGTTGGTGTTGGTCAATCAGAAACCGAAGTGAAATCAATGGTCGATTTTTTTCTGCTATTGATGTTAGCTGGTGCTGGAGATGAATTGCAAGGAATAAAACGCGGAATAATGGAAATTGCAGACGCCATAGTTATCAATAAAGCAGATGGAAATAATATAGATAAAGCTAATTCAGCAGTTCAAGTATACAAAAATGCCGCTCATCTCTTTCCTGCAAATGAAAATGATTGGATACCTAAAATTGGGATTTGTTCGGCAATTGAAAATACAGGAATAGCCAAAATATGGGGAATTATTGAAAATTATATTCAAGTTACACAATCCAATAATTCATTTTATACTAACCGAAGATTTCAATCTAAATTTTGGTTAAACCATACCATCAATGCTTTGATAAAAGAACTTTTTTACACTGATAAAAAAATAAAAAACAGATTAAGAGAACTGGAAATTAAAGTAATGGATGGAAAAATTAGTCCCTTTAAAGCTGCCAAAGAATTACTCTATTATTTTAAAACTAATCTTTAATTTCGTGGCTATTATTAGCACAATTCACTTTTACCATGAAATTGTTTCAAAAATTAGTTATAACCCTTCTTGTTTTATCTTCATTTAAGGGATATGCTCAGGAAGACAGTCAATCAATTTCAGATAAAGGACGTTTTTATATTTTTTGGGGATGGAACAGAGGAACTTATACTTACTCCGACATCCGTTTTATCGGAAATAATTATAGGTTTGAATTAAATGATGTAGAGGCGAAAGACAGGCAAACCAAAATCGGATTAAATCCTTATTTTAATCCAGGACAAATCACTATTCCTCAGACTAATTTTAGAATTGGTTATTTCATTACTAATCATATTGATATTTCAGTTGGTGTTGACCACATGAAATATGTTATGGTTTCTGAACAAACCACACAGATTACAGGACATATTAATGACGGAACAAAATACGATGGCACATACGATAATGATGATTTTGAGATTAATAAGGAGTTTTTACAATTTGAACATACCGATGGATTAAATTATATTAATGTCGAAATAACAAGAAATGATGACTTATTAAAACTCATGAAGGTTATTGTAAATCCTGATAAAGTAAAGCTAAACAGTTTATTTGGTTTCGGACTGGGAACCTTAATGCCTAAATCGAATGTTACGCTATGGAATAATGAACGTAATGATGAGTTTCATTTTGCTGGTTATGGATTTGCAGGGAAAATAGGATTAAATCTAACCTTTTTTAAGTATTTATTTTTTAGAAGTGAACTAAAGGAAGGATTTATTGACATGTCAGATATCAGAACATCACCAGACCCATCAGATAGGGCTTCACAACACTTTTTCTTTACCGAATTTGATTTTGTTTTTGGGTTTACAATAAATCCTTTTCAAAAATAATCAGAATAACTGCCTTATTTCTTTTTTTAGTAACGCAATGGTATTATTAGTTGGAGTTGCTTCAGATTTTACTACTATTTCAAATATTTTTTGGCCTAAATCGGCACCCTTGGCATCTCCCGGCATAAGTGATGCGGCCATATTGATTACTTTTATCACATCATCCTTAGTTTTTTTAACATGTCCCCAGGTAGTAGATGAAATATAAATCTGTTGAATAAGATTGTGATCAAATTCCTGATTAACAGATTTTATTAATTCTGCTTGCAATTGTTTTGCACTCATATTCTGTTGGTGCACTCTTAAAACTAAATTATTTAATGAAATTCTTTCAAGGAATAAAACTAATCTTTCGTAAGCCTGTAAACGCAAAGGAGTAGTTATTTGTTGGTTTTCTTTTTTTATCAATAAAAGCTGTTTTCGATATTCGTTATCCATAAATTTTTGAATAATAAAATATGTTGCTCCAAATACAACTAATGATGGCAAAATGTATTTTAATATTTCTAAAAATTCTTCCATTGTATTTTTTGTTAGGTTGTAAAATTATAAAAAAACTAATCAAATTTATCCATAAGCTTATAGAACGTTAATAACTACAAATTTATTAGTTTTGTGGGGCTATTAAACATTTATATGGAAAATAAGTTATCAGATAGAATAAACAGGCAGACAGAATCCCAAACGCTGGCTATGACCAGATTAAGTAGAGAACTGGTTGCTGAAGGAAAAGATGTGATTAACCTAAGTATAGGTGAACCTGATTTTGATACACCTCAGGTGATTAAAGATGCCGCAAAAAAAGCTATTGATG
>CAYRAD010000076.1:0-8896 GCA_964422135.1 uncultured Vicingus sp. | reverse complement strand
CTGTTGAATTCAAGCGGTTTTTTGCAGCCCGTAGGGGAATCGAACCCCTGTTTCCAGGATGAAAACCTGACGTCCTAACCCCTAGACGAACGGGCCAAATGATTTATCCTCTTATTTGAGGAGTGCAAATGTATAATTTTTTACTACTCCTACAAAATAATTGTAAAAAATTACTCGATATTGTCATTGTCAGCATGAAACCTGAAGCCAAGCCTTTTTCCTGTTTTAATGCTCATCGCATTAGTAACTTCCGTTACATCATTAACACTTACTTCCTTCATCGAATCGTAATGTGGGGTGAGCAGGTCAAAATCCAAAGAGTACAGGATAGAGGATTCGATAATTTTTCTGATCTTAGAATTGTCAATTACTTCATTCACAAAATCGTTGTATAAGAATCCCAGTTGTCTTTTCCCCTCAACGAAATAATGATAATCATTATTAAGAAACAAGCGGGCAACCAAGTATCCTATATCATTAAGCCTGTTGTATTTAAATGAGTCGGCTAAAAAGTTGTAGATGTTTATCATTCCGCAATAAGCTCTTAGTTCATCTTCTTTTAAATAAGAAGTGGTCCAGACGTTATGATTTTTATCGAAATGAAAAATATTGGTATGCATAAAAAATACAAGAATATCCCCACCGAAAACGATATGAAACTCATGCTCATCCTTATCAATAAAATCGACATTAATTTCGTTGTCAATTTTATGCATTTCTGTTTTTAATTCATTGGTTAGTTTTTCCGCTTCAATCTTAAAGAGTTTAAAAATTTCAATGGTTTTCTTAAACACATCTTTTTTTAAACAAGCTTTTGTTTTAAGTGTTTTAAGAATAAGTTCTTTAGCATCTTTTTTAGTTCCCATAGTACTGAACTTTTAATTACTAATAAGCTTTAGCAAAAATAACTCTTTGTTTAGAAGGGTTACCCGAATAAACACATTTGCCTTCTTCTAATTTATTATTAAGCGGAATGCAACGAATAGTTGCTTTGGTTTCCTGTTTAATTTTTTCTTCAGTCTCTGCTGTACCATCCCAATGAGCTAAAACAAAACCGGATTTATTATTAATAATATTTCTAAACTCATCCCATGTATTGGCTTTATATGTCATTTCTTCCCTGTAATCTTTAGCTTTTTGGAATAAATTATTTTGGATATTTTCCAAGAGATGTTCTATTTTATTGGCTAAATCCTTTTGCTGAAGTGTTTCTTTTTCCTTTGTATCTCTTCTAGCTACTTCTACAGAACCATTTTCTAAATCTCTTGGTCCAATAGCTATTCTTACAGGTACTCCTTTAAATTCATATTCGGCAAATTTAAATCCGGGTTTGTAAGTATCCCTGTCATCAAATTTAACGGTTATGCCTTTTGCTTCTAACTCGGCTTTAATCTCTAATGCTTGTACGGATATTTGAGCCAATTGTTCTTCACCTTTATAAATAGGAACTATTACTACTTGAATTGGAGCTAAGTTGGGTGGTAAAACCAAACCTTCATCATCAGAGTGAGTCATAATTAGTGCACCCATTAATCGGGTTGAAACACCCCATGAAGTTGCCCAAACATAATCTAGTTTTCCTTCTTTTGAGGTGAATTTTACATCAAAAGCCTTGGCAAAATTCTGACCTAAAAAATGAGAAGTTCCCGCTTGTAATGCTTTACCATCTTGCATTAATGCTTCAATACAATAGGTCTCTATTGCTCCGGCAAACCTTTCGCTTTCTGTTTTAATTCCTTTAATAACCGGAATAGCCATCCATTCTTCAGCGAATTGGGCATAAACATCCAACATTTTTTCAGACTCTTCAATGGCTTCCTCTTTGGTTGCATGAGCTGTATGACCTTCCTGCCACAGAAATTCAGCAGTTCTTAAAAATAAGCGGGTTCTCATTTCCCAGCGGACTACATTTGCCCATTGGTTTACCAAAATAGGCAAGTCTCTGTATGATTCAATCCACTTCTTATAGGTGTTCCAGATAATCGTTTCTGATGTTGGCCTAACAATTAGTTCTTCTTCCAGTTTGGCTTCCGGATCAACCACAACGCCACTTCCGTCATCATCATTCTTTAACCGGTAGTGGGTAACAACAGCACATTCTTTGGCAAATCCTTCAACATGATCGGCTTCTTTACTTAAGTATGATTTAGGAATAAATAATGGAAAATAAGCATTGACATGTCCTGTTTCTTTAAACATTTTATCTAATTGAGTCTGTATTTTTTCCCAAATAGCATAGCCATAAGGCTTAATAACCATACATCCCCTAACCGCGGAATGATCAGCTAAATCTGCTTTTACAACCAGTTCGTTATACCATTGTGAATAATCATCTTCTCTTTTTGTAAAGTCTTTTGCCATTTTTATAATTTAAGGTATAATTTTTGATAACTAAAATCAAAAAAATAATTTTAAAAAAGTAAAATTAAGTGAATTTAATTTAAAACGATACTTCAGATGAATTCAATTAAAATATATTTATTGCCGATTTTGTTTCTACTATCTATTAATCAGCATCTTTTTTCTCAAAATGATTTTTATAATGAATCGAAAGAGCCTGAAAAAACTACTCAGAATACTACCATTGTGGATATTGATTTAATCGATGAATATACTACAGAGCAGGATTATAACGAACTCCATCAAATAAATAATACTCCGGATAATATTGAATCGGATTATTTTGATGAGGATGTGGTTTACGATGATGAGGTGTATGAAGATGAGATTTACATGGAACAAAAAAATCAAAAAAGACGAAAAAATACTGTCGCTGGAGAAATAGCTGCAGATATTTTGCTTGATGTTTTTATAAATGCTGTTTTTATTATTACATCTTGCTGGCATTAATTATTTGGCATAGTATTTGAATCGAATAGAATTAGGATTTAACATTTCATTAACAAATCAAAATCCGGATAAAGAAAACAGGAGGTAAAATTATGAAGACAATAAAAAAAATAGCATTAACCTTAAGTTTAATACTTTTCATTGCTAATGCACAAGCTCAGGATGATTTTTATCCATCATCAAAAAATAACAATAAACAAACAACTAATAACTCAAATATTAATAGTTCAAGTGAGAGAATAATTTCTGATGATGATTATTCTACCGCTACCGATTATTATTATGAAAAGTTAAAAAGAGATAAAGAAGAAGCTTATAACAAACAAATGGGTATTACAGATAGCACTACTTATTATGAAGATGAAAATGGAGAGTTAAGGGTAACCAATAATTATTACAATGGAGATAATTATGATTTTGAGAATGAGTATTACGATTATGAATATTCTTCCAGAATAAAAAGATTTAGAAGGAATCATGGTAGGTATGGATATTTCGATGATTATTATACTAATTATTATTGGTATGATTACGATCCTTATTATTATGGAACAAGTATTTATACCAGCTATTGGTGGTGGAATACTAATCCATGGCACTGGAACTTAGGATGGTCGTATTACGGTGGATGGAATTTAGGATGGTCGTGGGGCTGGGGCTGGACCGGAAATTACGGTTATTGTGGAAATGGATATTATGGATGGAATGGCTACTATGGAAATTATTATAACCATGGTTGTCATGATGGGTATTATGCTTCAAATCACTATTATAATAGTTATGATCATAATAGTTATTATTATGGAAAAAGAGGAACGGGTTCCCACCATTCTGGGTATGGAGGAGGAAGGCCTTCAGGTTCTGCAGTCGTTTCAAATAATACAAATACTCCGGTAAAAACATTTGGACAAAAATATGAGAAGGTGGTTAAGCAAAATACTTTTAATAATAATTTAAACTCGATGAATAGTATTCCGAGGACTGGCGTAAATAATAATGGCAATTTAAATTCTATACCAAGACCGAAGGATCCGAATTTGGGTAGCAATGGTAATGTTTATTCTACTCCTAAACCAAAGAATCCAAAAACAGGTGTTAAAGGTAATACTTATAGTATTCCAAGAACCTCAACTAAATCAAATACTTATAATTCAGGAAATTCTAACAATGGTTATAGCAAACCTCGCACTATTAAACCGTCAACTACTACAAAACCAAATTATAGTAAACCAAAAAATACATATACAAAACCTCGTTATAATAAGCCAAGTTATAGTAAACCTAGAAATAGTAAGCCGAGCTATAGTAAACCGAGTTATAATAAGCCAAGTTATAGTAAACCTAGAAATAGTAAGCCGAGTTATAGTAAGCCTCGTACAACTAAACCCAGTTACAGTAAGCCTTCAGGAAGCTATAATAGAAGTGGAGGCTCAAAATCATCAGGGTCGGTTGGAAGAAGAAGATAATTATTTATACAAAAGATTAAAAATTTAAAATGAAACAATCAATTATATTCTTATTGGTTTCAATTTTTACGATTGACATTTCAACAGCTCAGAATGAATTTGATGTGTTGAGGTATTCAAACCTGGATTATTATGGTGAGGCAAGGTTTGTTGCAATGGGAGGATCATTTGGTGCTTTAGGAGCAAATATGTCTTCTTTAAGCATTAATCCAGGAGGATTAGGGGTTTATAAAAGCTCTGATTTTTCCTTTACAACGGCTTTTCATAACAATTATTCAGAAAGTACTTATGATGGAAATCTGAATACAGATGGAAAATTGAATTTTCATATTGGCAATATGGGGTTGGTTGGAAATTTTGATGCAAATGGTGGTTGGGAATCTGTAAATGTTGCTATTGGTTACAATAGAACTAATAATTATAATGCAAGTATATCGGTAAAAAGCTCTACAGATTCATCCATATTGAGTGCCTATGTGAATGAACTAAATGCCAATGGAGGAACAATGGAAGAAGATATTTATGACATGTATCCCTTTTCTTCCAATTTGGTGTATCAAACTTATTTGGTGAACCCTCTAGTGAATGATTCTTTACACTATAATCATGTTTTTTCTAATTCAAAAAATTTAGATCAACTAACGAATTATGAAACGAGAGGAGGATCCGGAGAACTGTACTTTGCTTTAGGTGGAAATTATTCTGATAGGTTATATTTAGGTGGTTTTATTGGAGTTCCTACAGTAAGATATGTTTATGACAGGAATTATTCTGAAACTTCAGAAACTGGAGATACATTAACTGATTTTACATCATTTTCGGTTCATGATTATGTGAAAACCACAGGTGCCGGTGTGAATTTTAAAATAGGTGTGATTTATAAATTTTCTGATTGGTTTAGATTTGGAACGGCTTTTCATACGCCAACTGTATATAGTTTAACAGATAATTATGAGACAACCATTAATTCTGAACAAAAAGATGGAACAACGTATAGTGAAAAAACTCCTTACGGTTCTTTTAATTATATTGTAACTACCCCATATCGATTTGTGACAAGTGCAAGTGTTGTTATTGGTAAATATGGTGTAGTTAATGCTGATTACGAAATAGTTGATTATTCTACAGCTAGAATTCAAGAGGATGATACTTATGGAAGTACGGGAGCTGATTTTTCGATAGAAAATCAAAATATTAAAACCAATTTTCAATCAACTTATAATGTAAGGGTAGGTACAGAGTGGAGAGTAGATCCTTTTAGAATCAGAGCAGGATACAGGTTTCAGGGAGACCCTATTAAGGATAATTTTAATGTAGATAATAGTTCAACTATATATTCAGGAGGAGTTGGAATTAAAGGAGATGGATATTATTTTGATATGGCTTATTCATTAAAAACATACAACAGTCAAACCATTATTAATGAGTATCAAAATCAAATCGCTAATACAGATTTAAAAGATCACTATCTAATTTTTACCTTAGGTTTCAGGTTCTAATTTTTCAAAGCACCGATAATTGCTAAAAGTAAAATTCCTACTGCAATAATAATTAATGACCATCTGAAATAAACATTCGGAATAATAGGTTTTCTGAATTTTGCATTTACTAAAAAGTTAGCGTTTAATGCGTTTTTATGATCTCCTTTTTTTACCCCAAAGAGGTAAGTTGTTCGTTCTCCTTCTTCTATTGAAGATTCAAACCAGATATTTTCTTTCTTTAATAATTCTTCAAAATAAGCAGCTCGTTGTTTTTCGTAGAATTTAAAAATGGTATAACCCGGCCGGGTTGGATGATCAGTATAATTAGTAATGTTGAACATTATTTTATCCGAAGTTTCTTTCCAACAATAAGAACTTTATTTCTGCTAATTCCATTGATATCGCAGAGTTCTTTAACCGACATGCCATATCTTTTTGCTATTTTGTACATAAAATCACCTCTCTCAATAGTATGGTATTTCAATCCTGTTGGGAGTGCTGCATAATCCCATTTTTGTTTGATTAATTCCAAAGAATCACTTAATAGTTTATTGGTTTTGAAAGAAATAATGTGTTTTGGATTTAATGGAATTCCTTTGTACCGTATTTCAAAATGTAAATGGCTTCCGGTAGATTTTCCTGAACTACCGCCCAAACCTATTACCTGTCCTGCTTCAATAATATCGCCTGTTTTTACTTTAAAACGATGCAAGTGGGCATAAAGTGTTTCAAGTCCATTGTAATGCCTGATAACAACTACTCTTCCATATCCGGGATGGTAAAAAGCTACTCTAACCATACCATCAAAAGCTGCAACAACAGGGTCCCAAACTTGTAAGTCCAAATCAATACCAGTATGATTTTCGCCATGCCGCCATCCAAAATTAGAAGTAACTACCGGGTTTTGAATAGGGCTAATAAAATTGCAATTGTTTTTCTGATCTACTAATGTTAGCATTAAAGTAGTATCATTTTTTGTCAATGACGCATCATAAGGAGTTATGACTTTAGTATTCCAAATATTATTATAGGTAGTGTTGGAAGGATAAGGAGAACTGTCGTAATAATTGGTAAGGGTTATCTTATTATCGTCTTCAGAATGTTTGGATACTGCAAGTTCTTTCAGTTCCTTCAACAGTTTAGCCGGTATTTTGTCCAATTCCAACAGAGAATCAATAAAAGAGATAATCTTTTTACCGGATAAATCAGATACACTACAATAAAGTGAGTTATTTGGTGTGATAACAATTGCTGAAAGAGTGTCCTTACTTACCAGTTTATCACCTTCCTTGTTTCCTCCAAAACAAAAGGAAGATGTACCGAATATAAACACAAAAATTAAGAATATTTTACAGCTTAGTTTTATCATAATTTTATTAAAACAGGCGTCCAATATAATAAAAATTACAAAAACCTTTATTTGTAGGGTGTATGGGAGCAAAATAATTTTATTCTGATTGGTTTAATTGTTATAAAAAATTACTTTTATGGAGAAAATCTTTCAAATGAATTATATCAAACGTATAACAATTGTTCTTGTACTATTTATTATAATTGTTATAGTTATTTCTTTGTTTTTACCTTCCTCACTTCATATCGAAAGAAAAATAGTTATCAATGCGGATCAGGAACAGATTTTTAAACAGGTAAATGATTTAAAAAATTGGAAGAATTGGGCTCCGTGGGCTTTAATTGATTCTTCAGTTTATCTACTTGAGGAATCTTATTCAAATCCATCTTATGGAGTTGGAGCAACATTTAAATGGAACAGTGAAAATGGAGATTTAGGTAAGGGGAGTATTAAAATAATAAAATCAAAGCCTTATAATGCTATAGAAAATCACTTGAACTTAGGAATGATAGAGGCAAAAGATACTTGGGTTTTTAATGATACACCAGATGGTATTAAGGTAACATGGGGGATGGATATTGATTTTGGTTTTAATCCTATTGCTAAATTTTTTGGCTTATTTATTGAAGATCAGGTTAGCCCGGATTATGAACTGGGGCTTAAAAGACTCAAATCCTTTACAGAAAATTTACCCAAAATACATAGGGTTGAAGTAAAAAAGATTACCATTAAAGATAATCAATGGTTTTTATCCATCAGAGATACAGTTAATCAAAAAGAAATGAACAATATACATGGAAAGAATTACGCTAAAATTAACCAGTTTATGGATGAAAAAGGAATTGAAATAAATGGAGCTCCATTAACCATTTATCATTTCTGGTCAGATTCTATAATAGATATTGAAGTGGGAATTCCTGTAAAAGATTCAACTATTATTGGCAGAGATGAAATTAAATTAAATAAAATAAAAGCGGGCAATGTGGTTACTGCAACTCATTATGGATCTTATGAAAGGTTGCCTGAGACTTATTTTGGAATTAATGAATGGATGAGAAAGAATAAAGTAGTTGTAACTGGCTCGCCTTGGGAGTCTTATTTAACAGATCCGGCAACAGAACCTAATCCGGAAAACTGGCAGACCGCAATATTTTTTCCAATAGAATAATCAAACATTTAGTTTATATTTGCTTAAATTATTATCATGAAAAAATTAATCTCCATTTTATTTTTAATCTGTTTTGCTTTTAGTTTGAGTGCTCAGGATAATGTAAATCTTGTAAGTAAACTAAAATCGTTAACCAAAAAGGGAGATTATGTTATTTTAGAATTACGTTTAAATCAGGAAGACGAATTTAGAACCATAGAAGGAAGTTCTTCAAGTTTAGCCAGAATCGCAATTTTTACAGGTAATAATCAAGGTACAGAAGTGGTATCAAAAGGTTTTGAGGGAATTAATTCAATAATTGAGATATTAAATAATCTTAAAAAAAATGGTTGGAGATTAGTTCAGGTTTACCCAATAAAAGGAGAGTCATTGATTATCACTCATTACGTTTTAGAAAGAAAGAAATAAGATTATTTAACAATTTTCTTTTAAATTACCATTATTATTAGGAAATCAATAATAACTGATTTATAATTAATTCATTAACAAATAATTTAGTACTTTTAGTGGTTGAGTTTCGTATTACTTAAAGCTATGGTTACCATTTACATATTAGCTATATTGATTTTTGCGGAATATT
>CAYRAD010000075.1:0-8924 GCA_964422135.1 uncultured Vicingus sp. | reverse complement strand
AATTGAGTCAATTAAAATGAGTTTTTTAGCGAAATTTTTCATTTCACTGCTACTGTTAATCTTTGGCTATTCTTCTAATTAAACCTATTTTTAAAAGTCAGTTTTTATTCTTTTTTTGTTCGTGTAAAATGCAAAGATGTAATATGTTTGAAGTAAATTGCTCGTTATGATTTATTCTGTTTTAAAAACAATTGCTCGTTTAGCATTAAAAGTGTACTTCAAAAAAATACACATTAAAGGATTAGAAAACATCCCTGATAATGGACCATTTTTAATTGTAGCTAATCATCCTAGCTCATTTTTAGACCCTGTTAGTATTGCAGTTTTAGTAAATCATAAAATTAGCTTTTTAGCAAAAGCAGTTATGTTTGAAAACAAAATAATAGCCAATATATTAACAAAGCTGAACATGGTTCCTATTTATAGAGCTCAAGACAACCCTAATTTACTTAGTAAAAACCAAGAAACATTTAAGGGTTGTTATAAAAAATTAAGTAACAATGGCGTTATCATGATATTCCCTGAAGGAACAAGTGAAAATGAAAGAAGATTAAGGAAAATTAAAACTGGTGCTGCCCGGATTGCTTTAGGAACAGCAAAAGAAAACGACTACAAATTAAACGTTAAAATTGTTCCTGTTGGATTAAATTACACTAAATCAAGCAGATTTAGAAGTGAGCTTTTTATTCAATTTGGCCATCCTTTGGAAAGTACGGACTACATTGAAGCATACAAAAATCAGGAAATTGAAACTGTTAAAAAATTAACCAACGATATTGAAACAGGAATAAACAACCTGATTATTAACATTGATAAGGAAGAATATGAGATTTTAGTAGAAAGGATTGAAAGTTTATATAAAAACCGACTGTTAAAGAAATCGGAAATCAATGATGAAGATAAATTTTCAGAAGTAAAAATTTCTCAGGGAATCTATGAGGCCATCACACATTTTCAAAAAAATGACCCTAAACTTTTTCATCAAATGAAGGTAAAAATAGATGATTATTTTTTGAACTTAAATGAAATGAACATCTCGGATAAAACTATCGAAAACGGCACTCAATTTTCTAACTTCTGGCAATATATAATTACCTCTGCTTTTATCCTGTTTTTTGGATTTCCTATTTGGTTATTTGGTTATATAAACAGCTATATCCCATATAAATTACCACGTTTTATCGCTTTAAAAATTACTAATAGCGAAGCATTTTATGGTGCATTATTAATGTCATTGGGAACATTTTCCTTTATCATTTTTTATTCCATATTAATATATTTATCATGGTATGTTGGTCATTCCTTTTGGCTTACATTTTTCTATGGAGTTAGTTTACCTATCAGTGGTTTTTTTACTATCTTTTATGGTAGAATAGCCAAAAGATTTTATTATAACTGGCAATATATTACTCACCTGTTTAGTAAACAGGAATTGTTACTTCAACTGTTATTTGATCGTAACACTATAATAACCAATCTAGACCAGATTAAGGAAAAATATAGCAAGATAATCAGCTAAAACATTATTCAATTTTTAACATCCTTAGGAATACTTGTTATGAATTAAATTTGTTTTGTATGCAAATAAATTATGTCTAAATTGCTGCATTAAAAATTAATAAAATACAATACTATGATGAAAAGAATGTCACTTTTACTATGGAGTATAGCCATGATGAACATCGCTTTTGCTCAAACATACAGCCCTGATTTTTTGGATGGACGTATTATGTTAAAATTGAAAAAGGAAGTAATTCCAACACCTGATCAATTAAACAGAACGGATAAAAATTCGTTTAGCATTGAAGAAGATCTTTCCAAATATCCACAAATTAATAATGTGCTTAAAGGCATTGGTGTTACAAAATTTGAACGTCCAAGTTATTATACGGGTAAAAAAGAATTAATAAAAATCTATCGGGTAACCTTCACCAATTATGCTAAAATTGATGAAATGGTTGAAAGATTGTCAAAATTAGACGTGATTGAGTTTGCAGAAAAAGAACCTATTTATAAAATCGATTTTGTTCCGAACGACACTTACTATAATGGGACAAATAAGTGGTATCATACCCTTGTAGGTTCAGAAGCAGCTTGGGACATCAGCACAGGAAGCAATAGTATTAAGGTAGCAATTGTAGATAATGCTGTGTTTACAGGTCATTCGGATTTAACAACATTTGCACAAAGAGATGTTGCTGATAATGACAATGATCCAACACCACCTCAGGATTACAATACTGATCAGGGATGGTCTCACGGAACCCACTGTTCAGGGTTAGCTACAGCCGATATTAATAATAATACAGGAATAGCTTCACTGGGTGGTAATGTAGAATTAATTGGCGTAAAAGCAACTCCAAATTCTGGTTCATCAGGAAGTGTTTATTATAGTTATGATGGTGTTCAATGGGCTTGTAACAATGGAGCAAATGTAGTTAGTATGTCATTTGGCAGTTCAACATCAAGTGCAAGTTTTCAAACCCTGGTAAACGCTTATCCTGATGTAGTATTTTTAGCTGCTGCCGGAAATGATAATGCTACCACACTTAACTATCCTGGAGCTTATAATAATGTTATTTGCGTTGGTTCTGTTGACGCAAATGATTCCAGATCATTCTTTTCTAACTACAATGGTAGCACTCCTTATGTTGATATTGCTTCTCCTGGAGGTTACTCTAATGGAGGTTTATTAAGTACCATTTATACAACAGGCGGTAACAGTTATGCTAAAATGGCCGGCACATCAATGGCAACTCCTTTTGCTGCCGGCTTAGTTGGATTAATGTTGAGCTTGAATCCAGCCATGACTCCCGCTCAAATTGAAGCTTGTTTAATTAGTTCTGGTGCAACGATTAATCAAAATATTGGCCCAAGAATAGATGCCTTAGCGGCATTACAATGTGTTCAGGCAACTTTAACCGGAGATCCTATACCTGCTTTTACCGGTAGCCCGATAAGTATTTCCGAAGGACAAACGGTTACATTTACTGATAACTCTTCCGGAGGTGGCAACCCTATTACTAACTGGTCATGGTCATTCTCTGGTGGAACTCCAAATTCTTACGTTGGTCAAACCCCACCTCCAATTACCTATTCAACAGTTGGCGTGTATGATGTAACATTAACTGTAACCAACTCTCAAAGTTCAGTACCTTTAACTAAAACCGGATATATTAATGTCAGCTTAGTTCCTTATGGAGAATGGATTAAACAAAATTCAGGATTTTCAACAGCATCAAGAGGTATTGACTGGATTTCAATAGTTGACGCTAATACAGTTTGGGCAACAGCTTATGATGGATCTGGTGGAGGTGCTAATGTTCAGGAATTTACTAAAACGACAGACGGAGGAAATACCTGGACTCCAGGAACCATAGATGTTGGAAATACGGGATTAGGTATCTCTATGGTCCACGCAATTGATGCGAATACGGCATGGTTAGCTGCTTATCCTAATGCAGGAGGACAAACCGGTGGAATATGGAAAACTACTGATGGCGGTTCTACATGGACAAGGCAAAACTCTGCTACTTACAATAATGCATCATCATTTACCAATGTGGTTTATTTTTGGGATGCTAATACAGGTTTTTGTCAGGGTGACCCAATTAATGGTGAGTTTGAATTATATACTACTACTGATGGTGGTACAACATGGACACTTGTTCCCGGAGCTAATATCCCTAACCCTCTTTCAGGAGAATATGGTTATACACGTCAGATAGAAGTAGTTGGAAACGATGTGTGGTACACCACAAATAAAGGAAGAATATATCATTCAACAGATCAAGGATTAAACTGGACTGTTTCTCAAACTCCGTTAACTGACTTTGGAGGAACCGGACAAAGTGGTAACATGTCATTTAAAGATGGAAGTACTGGATTAATTATTGACAATGCTGGAATTGTTTATGAAACTACAGATGGTGGAGCCAACTGGAATACTGTAACAACTACCGGTTCAGTATTTACAAACGGCCTGTGTTATATAGAAGGAACCAGTACTGTATTTTCAACAGGAGCTAACCCCGCAGGTTCATCCTATAGTCAGGATGGTGGAGTTACCTGGAACATTATAGATAGCGAACAACATTTATACTGTGAATTTACTACACCTTCAATTGGCTGGTCAGGTTGGTTTAACCAAAGTGCAACACAGGATGGAATGTGGAAATGGAACAATACTTCCAGTGCTTTAACAGCTGATTTTCAGGCAACTCCAAGTTTAGCCTGTACAAGCACAACTGTACAGTTCAATGATCTTTCTTCAGGTTCCACTCCAATTTCATGGTCTTGGGTATTTCAGGGAGGAACACCTTCAACTTCCAATGTTCAGAATCCTAGCGTAACTTATTCAACTCCTGGCTATTACACTGTTTCCTTAACAGTTGATGACGGTAATGGGCCAACAACCAAGATTGATAGTGCCCACGTTGAAATTGTAGGACCTACATCTACACCAAGTGCAATAGCAGGAAATACTGTCCCATGCGAAAATGATGTTGAAACTTATTCTGTAACAAATGTTCCCGGAGTATTTTATGCCTGGACTTTACCTACCGGATGGACTGGAAGTAGCAGTACAAGTTCTATTACAGCAACTGTTGGAGCATCTGCCGGAAATATTGAAGTTACAGCAGATAATGTTTGCGGAAGCAGTTCTCCTAGTATTTTAGCTGTTACTTTATGTACAGTTGGTATTGATGAAGTAAATAAAACAGGATTGAGTATTTATCCAAACCCTGGAAGTAGCTTGATTAATATCGAAAATTTATTTACTAATGATAACATTAAAAATAAAGACATCAAAATTGTTGATGTACTAGGAAAAACAGTATTAAATGATGTGGCAAAAACTGCCATTCATCAAATAGATATTTCTAACTTAAGTAATGGATTATATTTTATTCTTTTAGATGATGGTAATCTTACTTACAAATTTATTAAAGAATAACACTAACCTACTATGAAAAAATATTTAATTCTAATTTGGGTTTTAACTCTGATAAACATTTCATTTGCTCAGACTTTTAACCCAGACTTCTTGGATGGACGAATTTTGTTTAAACTGAAAAAAGAAGTAAAAGCAAATCCCAGACTCATAAGATCTGACATCAATTCATTTAGTTTAGAGGAAAAACTCGCTGATTACCCGAAACTGGCTCAAGCATTAGAAAATTATAACATTACTAAATTGGAGCGGCCATGTTATTTTAATGGTAAAAAAGAGCTAATGAAGATATACTGTATTACTTTCACTAATTTTTCAAAGATTGATGAAATTGTTGAAAAACTATCCGATATGGATGGAGTTGAATTTGCAGAAAAAGAACCTATTTATAAAATCAGTTTAGTTCCTAATGACCCTCAGTATTCAGGAACAGGTAAATGGTATCATGATTTAGTTGGTTCTGAGGCAGCATGGGATATAAGCCAGGGAAGTAACACTATTAAAGTTGCCATTGTTGATAATGCAGTTTTTGCTGACCATTCTGATTTAACTACCTATAAACAATGGGATGTTGCGGATAATGATGGAGATGCTACACCCCCCCTAACATCTAGCCAAAATTTTGGTTGGTCGCATGGAACTCACTGTGCAGGTTTAGCAACTGCCGACATTAATAATTCCATTGGAATTGCCTCGTTGGGAGCTCAAGTTGAGTTAATAGGAGTAAAAGCGACCCCAAACAGTGCCCCTTCTGGTGATGCTATTTATTATAGTTTTGAGGGGGTAAGTTGGGCTTGTGCCAATGGTGCAAATGTTGTGAGTATGTCTTTTGGTGGAACGAACCAAAGTGGAGCAATGCAAAATTTAATTAATGCGTACCCTGAAGTTGTGTTCGTTGCTGCTGCAGGAAACGATGCTAATACTACTGTTAACTATCCCGGTGGTTACAACAATGTTATTTGTGTGGGATCAGTTAATGGAACCAATTCACCTTCCAGCTTTACTAACTATAATGGTTCAACACCTTATGTTGATATTGCTTCCCCGGGTGGAGGAGCAACATCAAGTTATGGAGGTTTATTAAGTACAGTATATACAACTGGTGGAAATAACTATGGTACAATGTCCGGAACATCCATGGCAACACCTTTTGCTGCCGGACTAGCTGGGTCAATGTTAAGTATAAATCCAACCTTAACTCCTGCTCAAATTGAAAGTTGTATGATTTCAACAGGAGTTCCCACTGGAGGTTCAAAAGATATTGGCCCTAGAATAGATGCTGCAGCTGCATTATCATGTGTTGCTTCAACAGTTACAGGAGATCCTTTAGTTCAATTTATTGGATCACCGGTTTCCATTTACGAAGGTCAAACTGTTACTTTTGTTGATCAATCAGCAAGCGGAGGAAATGCTATAACAGATTGGGCATGGAGTTTTCCCGGAGGAACACCATCTTCTTATATCGGGCAAACACCACCAGCTATTACTTATGCTACTGCAGGTGTTTATACTGTATCATTAACAGTTACCAACTCTCAAAGTCAACAAACTAAAACCAGAACAGATTACATTAATGTTAGTCTGGAACCTTACGGAGAGTGGATAATTCAAAACTCAGGATTTGCAGCAGTTTCAACGGGTATAGCACATTTAGATATCGTTGATAATAACACGGTATGGGCACTTGCTTATGATGGCAGCGGTGGAGGTGGAAATCCTCAGGAAATGACTAAAACAACAGATGGTGGAGTGAATTGGAATGTACAATCAATTGATATTGGTAATACAGGTCTCGGAACTTCAATGATTTCAGCTATTGACGATATGACAGCATGGTTAGTTGCCTATCCAAATGCTGGTGGACAAATCGGAGGAATCTGGAAAACTACTGATGGTGGAGTAAATTGGACTCGACAAAATACTGCAGATTATACCAATTCTGCTTCTTTCTCAAACGTGGTTCATTTTTGGGATGCCAACAATGGATTTTGCCAAGGTGACCCTATAGGTTCCGGTAATGGTGAATTTGAAATTTACAACACTACTGATGGAGGTACTACATGGAATGCTCTTCCAGGAGCCAATATTCCCAATCCACTATCCGGTGAATATGGCTATGTCAGGGATATCGAAGTTGTAGGTGATACCGTTTGGTTTGGCACTAATAAAGGAAGGTTGTATCACTCTACTGACAAAGGTTATACATGGACGGTTTATCAAACGCCTGAAACAGATATGGGCAATGCCAAATATTCTTTTAAAGACGGATCAACAGGACTTCTTACTTCCGGTGGTTTAGTTTATAAGACAACAGATGCTGGTGCAAACTGGACTCAACTTACCACAACTGGGTCTGTATTTAGTACAGGATTATGTTACATAGAAGGAACAGATGTTGTTTTTACAACAGGAACAGGATCTTCATATAGTGAGGATGGTGGTAATACCTGGAATATTATTGACACTGACCAGCATACTTATGTAGATTTTATAAATCCTAGTGTTGGATGGTCAGGGGCATTTACAGTTAGTGCAACTGAACATGGTATTTGGAAGTGGAATAATTTAAATTCTAATTTAAATGCTGACTTCACTGCTTCTCCATTAAATGTTTGTGTTGACGATACCGTTTACTTCACCGATTTAACAACCGGTGGAAATGTTACGAATTGGAGTTGGTCGTTTTTTGGTGGTGTAGCAGTTAATGATACGGTTCAAAATCCATTAGTTACTTACCCTGCTCCCGGTCAATATAGTGTTCAAATGACCGTAACAGATAGCATAGGTCAAACCACAACCTCTAAAGGAAGTTACATTACTGTTGTTTCTCCTCCTACTGCTCCGCTTGCAGTTACAGGACCTTCGGTTGTTTGTCAGGACTCATTAGCAAGTTATGCCTGTCCTAGTGTTCCCGGAGTAACATTTTATGTTTGGCAAATGCCCGGAGATTGGTTTGGTTCAAGTTCAACACAATTCTTAACTGCCACAGTAGGTACCTTATCTGGAAATGTTGAAGTTGCTTCTTCCAATGTATGTGGATTAAGTGCCTTTAAAACAAAAGCTGTTACCGTAAACAATTGTAGCCCTGTTGGAATAATTGAAACTAAAAATGAAAACATTAGAATTTATCCTAACCCTGCGAATAATGTGATTAATATCGAAAACTTGTTTAATAATAATAACATTAAAAATAAGGACATTAAAATTGTTGATATATTAGGCAAAACAGTAGTAAATTCTGTTGCAAAATCTGCCTTTCAACAAATAGATATTTCTACATTGAGTAAAGGATTGTATTTTATTCGATTGGATGATGGCAATTTAACTTATAAAGTTATTAAAGAATAATTAAGTTTTATTATCTCAAAAAAAGGGTATGCTATGGCATATCCTTTTTTCATTTAAATTAACATACTTTATCCAGCCCAACCTTCTCTGTCCAAACTTCGGTATTGAATGGCTTCGGCTAAATGGTTAGTTTGTATATTTTCCGATCCTTCCAAATCAGCAATGGTACGAGCTACTTTTAATATTCTGTCGTAAGCTCTGGCAGAAAGTCCCAATTTGTCCATAGCTTTTTTTAGCAAGTCTTTTCCATTTTGGTTTATCTCGCAAATCTTTTTTAACATCTTGGGCGAAACCTGTGCATTCGAATGAATTCCATCATTTTTCTCAAAACGCTTTTCCTGTATTTTACGGGCAGCAATAACCCGTTCGCGGATATCATTACTTGATTCGCCAATTTGTTTATTGCTTAATTCATTAAACGAAACAGGCGTTACTTCAACATGTAAATCGATACGGTCTAACAATGGCCCTGAGATTTTACTTAAGTACTTTTGTACCACTCCTGGTGAACACACACAATCCTTTTCAGGGTGATTGTAATATCCGCAAGGACAAGGATTCATAGAGGCCACCATCATAAAACTGGCAGGATAATCTACCGTAAATTTAGCCCTCGAAATAG
>CAYRAD010000074.1:0-8939 GCA_964422135.1 uncultured Vicingus sp. | reverse complement strand
AGTTTAAATATCCAGGGGCAATATATTTTTATAATCAGGGAGTATTCTAATCCCCGCCACACTCAACTCTTAAAAGAAAAACTACAAAATCTCTGCCCTGATTGCATTATCGTGGCATGCAGGGAGCTTACAGCGGGTGCTACCGCTTCCTGTCTTTTAGCTAAAGATTATATTAATAATTATCAAACACAAAACGGAGTTATTAATTTTTTAATGGGGCGACAATTTTTTGGAACAAAAAGTGCAACGGAAGATGATTTAGAACAAATAATAGAAGCTATTGAAACCATTCCTATTCATGTCGGTATTTTTGAAGAGTTTCAGGCGTCTTTACAATATTTTTCAGATGTAGCTGATATTAAATGGAAGAAAGAAATTGAGGTGAAGAGGATTACATTTAACAGACCTAAAATTGATGAGTTAAGTGATGAGATTAAACAATTAATATTAGATAATAATCAGTTGGATTTAAAATTATATGAATATTGTTTAGATAGATTTAATATTATTAAAAAGGGGATTAAAAAAACAAGTATTCAATTTAAAAAGGATAAATACACTCATGTTATACCTTATGCTGTTTCTATGTGTTTGTTTGAGTTTTGTATGGAAAATAAGAAGTTTATAAATAAAAACAAACCCTTCTTCGGGTATCTTACCAATTTTATGATAACCCAGCTAAACATTACAAGTGGTTTGGTTTTTACTAAAACATGGAATGAAACTTTTTTAAATGCTATATCTTATTATTATCCTGAAAGCCCTTTGTATAATGCTTTAAAATCTAATTATAATCCTGATAATGATGCTTTGGATGAAACCACTAAAATGGCAAATGTATTGGATGAATTTTTTAAAAATAATTCATTAATTACCCATAAATATTATGCTCCAATGGAATTTAAAGGGTTTTTGATCATTACACCAGATACAAAAGAGGAAAAGAAAAAAGGCTTCTTCAGTCAGTTGTTCAAGAAATAATCTCGCTGAAGAGCGTGTTGTAAAATACAAAAAAATCCCAACACCTTTTATTGAACATGCTTTCCAGTATTTTATTTATATTTTTTATTCGTAATAAGCATTGTTACAATCCATACTATTAAACAAAAACCACTTACATATTTCATAATAACTGATTCTTTTCCATATATAAAATACGATGTAACTAATAGGCAAACCAATATAGCAACTACAATAATTTTTATCTTGTCCTTTTTTAACAATTTATTTCTTTTTTAAGAAGGTGAAATTACTAAAAATGATTATAAATGATAAAAAGTTATTATTGAAATTTGTTGAAAAAAAATAGACTTTTGTGGGTAAAAAAAAGCTAGTCATCGAAATAATTCTTAACTTTGTCGACTAACTGATACTGAGTCGTTTAAATAAAAAATTTAATTATGAAAAAGTTTCCAATATTACTTCTAATGCTTATTATAAATGTAAGTGTTTTTTCACAAGCCTATTTTCAATATTTTAAAGCAGGTGAAAATTATTATAACAATGGTGACTTCAATTCTGCAATTGAACAATTTACAAAGGTAATTGAGCTTAAAAATGACCATGAAAGAGCAATAAACTATAGAGGATTGGCATATGAAGCAATAGGTGATATAGATAACGCTATTGCAGATTTTAAAACGGTTTCAACTCTTAAAGTTAAAGAAGGTGAATATTATCTTAACTTAGGTAGAGCTTATTTTAAAGCTAAAAAATATCAAGAAGCTATTACAACATTAGGGACCGCTATTGATAAAGACAAAAAATTAATAGAAGCCTATAAATATAAAGTGCTATCGTGTTTGGAAATAAATCAATTTGCTAATGCTGTTGAAACGGCTGAAATAGCTGTTACCAAAAAAAAATCTGCAGATACTTACTATAATTTGGGTATTGCTCAAGATAGTTTAATGAAGTACAAAGAAGCGATTTATAGTTTTGGTAGAGCAAAGTTTTATTCACCAAAAATGGTTGAAGTGTATATTGGTATTGCCCATGCAAATTTAAAAATGAATGATTTAAAGAAGGCCATTGAAGCTGCCGATAAATCATTGGAGATGGAACCTGAGAATATTCATGCATTAATGGTGAGGTCTGAAATAAATATGGCTAATCATTATCCTCAGAAAGCCGTAGATGATATTTCTAAAATTATTTCTTTTAAACCTAACATCTTAAAATATTATTTATTAAGAGGTAAGATGTATATTGAATTGGGGCAGTTTCAAAATGCAATAGCAGATTACACCAAGGGTATATCAATAAAAAATGATGATTATTATGTTTATTATCAGCGAGCAAAGGCCTATGAGTCAATGTCTGATTTTAAATCGGCTATAAAAGATTATGAAACATTACGTAAACTTTCTCCTTATGATGGTAAAGCAATGAAACTTTATGATGAAGCCAAACAGAGATTGTATGAATTGAATAAAGAGAGTAATAATCCGACTATCGAAATGATAGACCCGATTTCTCCAACTGATGGCGTTGTTAATATTTCTAAAAGTGCAGTTCTTTATACAATTAAGGGGCAAATTAAAGACCAAAGTAATATAGAATTTATTAAAGTGAATGGTAAGGATGCTGTTTTTAGTAAAGACACACTGAACCCATCTTTCGAATTGGAATTGAATATTAAAGATTTAAAAGAACTGACCATCACAGCATTTGATATTTATCATAATTCTGAAACTTGGACCTATAAAATTGAAAGAACTGAAGTTAATCCTCCGGTTGTAAAATTACTGACTCCTTATGCTTCAGATGACGGAACAGTATTTTTAGAATCAGATGATCCTACGTTATATGTAGAAGGTAAACTTGAAGATGAGAGTTTAATTAAAAGTATTTTTATAGAAGGCGCTACAGCAAGTTTTATATTAGATCAAAAGAATCCAAAATTTTCTGCAACAATTAATATCATGAATAAAAATGGGTTTACAATAACTGCAGAGGATAAGTATGGTAATAAAGTTGAAAAAAAATACATATTAAACAGAGAAAACATTGCTTTATTGGCTGATAATCCAATGGGCAAAACATGGGTAATTTTTATTGAAAATTCAAAGTATCAATCCTTTGCAAGTTTAGATGGACCAACCAAAGATATAACAATGATGAAATCGGCTTTTGCAAAGTATAAGATTCATAATATAGTTCATAAAAAAAACATGACCAAGTCTCAATTTGAAAAATTCTTTTCCATTGAACTAAGAGATTTAGTAAAAAGTAATCGAGTAAACTCTTTGTTGGTTTGGTATGCTGGGCATGGAAAATACATCAATGAAACGGGATACTGGATTCCAACCGATGCAAAAAGAGATGATGAGTTTACTTATTTTAATATCAACAACCTTAAAGCAGGTATGCAATCTTATTCTAAATTAATTACTCATACGTTGGTGGTAACAGATGCATGTGAATCTGGTCCTTCATTTTATCAAGCAATGCGATCAATATCAGAGGATAGAAGTTGTAATGATTGGAAAGCCACTAAATTTAAATCTTCTCAAGTGTTTTCATCGGCTGGTTATGAGTTGGCTTCAGATAATTCTCAATTTACCAAAACTTTTGCCAACACTTTAGCTAGTAATCCAAACTCATGCATACCTATAGAAACAGTTGTTTCAAAAGTGAAAACAGCAGTAGCAAAAGATGGCTCTAAGCAAAAACCTAAGTTTGGTAAAATTGCTGGGTTGGAAGATGAAAATGGTACTTTTTTCTTTATCAAGAAATAATAAATGTTTATGAATTTTTTTAAAATTAATTTAACCGATAAGATTAGCTGCTTATCGGTTTTATTTTTGTTTACAATTCCTTCATTCTTTGCTCAAAACTATCACTTTGATAATTATAGTGTAAAAGAAGGGTTAGCTCAATCAAGTGTTTATTCAGTAGTTCAGGACAAAAAAGGTTATTTGTGGCTTGGAACCGCAAGTGGATTATCTCGTTTTGATGGAAAAGAATTTATCAATTACACAACAGAAGATGGATTAGCTGATGGAGCTGTAAGAACGATACACATTGATTCTACTGGTGCATTGTGGTTAGGCCATGTAGATGGTGGTATTTCTAAAATAACGAACAATAAAATTGAAGTTATCTTTAACATGAGTGCTGATATTACTTCATTTGCTGAGGATGACGAAGGAAATTTATGGGTAAGTTCATTTGGTGAAGGTGTAATAAAAATTACAAATCCATACCAACATAAAAAAGATTCCATTAACATTAAACAATACAAAGGTCAGGAAGGGTTAAGTGATGTGGTGTTTCAAGTTATTAAAGTTCAAAATGGGAACATTTATTTCATTACTGATGTTGGAATTAAAAATTACAATTATCAAAAAAATTCTTTCAAATTCTATAACGTAAATAACTTACCAAAGTATTTTCAAATCACATACATGTATGAAGCTCAAAATCAGGATCAATGGTTTGGGTCGTACAACGGAGGTCTATATCACTACATTAAAAAAACTGGTGAGTTAAAAATTTATGATGTGAGAGATGGAATTGCTTCCAACTGGATAAGCTGTGTAAATGAAGATAAAGAAGGTAGTATCTGGATTGGAACATGGGGTGGAGGAATTACAAAAATTAAAAACAATGAATTATTAACCATTAATAAAGATAATGGACTTAAAGACAATAATATTAGATGTATTAGCGAAGACAGAGAAGGAAACATTTTGTTTGGCACAAAAGAGAATGGATTATTGGTTTATAAGGGAAGTGAATTTGTTTCTTATGGAGTTCAAAATGGATTAATTAGTGAACAAGTTTGGTCAATATTAAAAGATAATAATGGGCAAGATTGGTTCGGAACCAACGAAGGGATTTCTGTTTTTAAAGATGCTAAACTTGTCAGTTCATATTCAGAAGGAAATGGAATGCCGTATCAGGATGTTCGGTTTATCAAAAAAGATAAAAACAATACTATCTGGATAGGAACTTGGGGTGGAGGAGTTATGCAGTTTAATAGCAAGAGTAATAGGTTCGAAATGAACTTTAGAATTAATCGCTACATGAATCAACTACTGATTACTGCATTAGATGTAGATCAATCGAATAATTTATGGGTGGGAACAACTGATGGATTAGTGTATTATGAAATCGATAATCAATTGGTTGATCGATTAACACAATCAAACGGTTTGGCTGGAAATGAGATTACAACGGTATTTACTGATTCAAAAAATACAGTATGGGTCGGATCAAGAGGTAAGGGAATGACAAGGATTGATGATGATAAAATAACAAAGGTTGATCTCAATAAAAAAATTACACCAACAGCTATTGTTGAAGATAAATCTGGAAATCTTTGGATAGGAACAGAGGGAAAAGGTGTGATGGTTATAAAGGATAATAAAATTGCAAATGAATATACTGTAAACAATGGTTTGTTATCAGATTACATTTCATTGCTCAATATTGATAATAACGGAAATGTATGGATAGGAACGAACAAAGGGTTAAATAAATTTGATGTTAAGCAAAACAGGTTTTATTCTTATACTGACAAGATGGGGTATGTGGGTATAGAATCAAAACATAATGCTACTTACAAAGACAATGAAGGAAATTTATGGTTTGGAACAATTAAGGGAGTGGTAAAATTGAATAGTAAAGATGAAAAGGTAAATTCGCTTGAACCATTAACTCAAATTTCTAAATTAAGGGTAAATTTAGAGAATCGACCAATGATTGATAATCTGGAATTGAGTTACAAGGAAAAATCAATCATCTTTAATTACTCTAGCATTTGCCTAACAAACCCCAATCAAGTTTATTATAAAGTGATGTTAGAAGGGCTGGAAGAAGACTGGAGGCCTGTAACCCAACAAACATTTGTAACTTATTCACCACTTCCTCCAGGAAATTATACATTTAAAGTGATAGCGAGTAATAATAATGGAATCTGGAATTCAGAGCCTATAACTTACAGTTTCTCTATAATTCCACCACTATGGCAAAGACCTTGGTTTTTAATAACTTCTGCTATTTTTATAATCATTCTAATAATAATTTTAGTCAAACTTAGAGAACGTAATTTATTAAAAGAAAAACGAATATTGGAAGAAAAAGTAGTTGAAAGAACAGAGGAAGTGGTAAAACAAAGCAAGGAAATAGAACGAAAAAATAAAGATATCATCGATAGTATTACTTATGCTAAAAGAATTCAGGATGCTATTTTACCATCAGGAACAATGTTTACCAGGCAATTATCACAAACCTTTATTTTATTTAGACCAAAAGATATTGTTTCTGGAGATTTTTATTGGTTAGCTCATAAAGATAATAAATCTCTTTTCGCTGCTGTAGATTGTACAGGACATGGAGTTCCTGGAGCATTTATGAGTATTGTGGGGTACAATCTGTTAGATAAGATTGTGGGGGAGTATGGAACTACTCAGCCGGATAAAATATTAGACGAGCTAAATAAAGGTGTTGCCAATACCTTAAGGCAAGAAACCGACTCTGACGCTATAAAAGACGGAATGGATATTTCATTGTGTGCTTTCGATAAAGACACCAATGTTTTGGAATATGCCGGAGCTTACAATCCATTGTACATTATAACCAAAAATAAATTAGAAGTAATTAGTGGAAATGAATTAGAGCCAAATTTAATTGATGATAATGGTTTAATGTTATATGAAATAAAAGCAGATCGTTTCCCAATCGGATATTATTCTGAAGGAGCAAATAGTTTTTCAAATCATAGTTTTAAATTAAATAAAGGTGATACAGTTTATTTATTTTCTGATGGTTATGCCGACCAGTTTGGAGGAGGAAAAGGAAAAAAATTCAGGTACAAACAATTCAAAGAATTGTTACTTTCTATCAATAATTTAGAAATGGATAATCAGAAAGCAAAAATTGAAATAGCCTTTAATGAGTGGATGGGAGACTTTGAGCAAATTGATGATGTAATTGTTATTGGTAGTAGGTTGTAATAAATACAATTATTAATTTCGCAATCTAAATTTAAACTATGTCTGTAATTAGAATTACCAAAGAATTTCATTTTGAGATGGCACATGCCTTATTAGGCTACGATGGTCCCTGTAAAAACATTCACGGACATTCTTACCATTTAAAAGTTACCGTAAAAGGAGAAATAAAAGAAGGTACTACTGATTCTGATGAAGGAATGGTGATTGATTTTGGAATTATAAAAAACATTGTAAACGACCTGATTGTTAAACCCTACGACCATTCATTGGTATTAAGCGATAAAATAAAAATTGATGAAAATCAATATGAGTTTATGAACAAACTAATTATTGTCCCTTTTCAACCTACATGCGAACTTCTTTTAATAGAGTTTGTTGCCCTGATAAAAAGCAAATTACCATCAACTATTTCTCTGGAAAGTCTTTTTTTAAGAGAGACTCCAAATTCTTATGCTGAGTGGTTTGCTGATGATAATGAATAATTTCTTAAATTTATTTTTTCTTTATTTTCATTTTGTATCTTTACAACGTGATGTTAAAAAGTGTTATAAAACATAAAAACAGAACTAAAAAAGAGCTCAAAAGAGATCCTGAATGATTATTTTAAAGAATTAGTTTAATCATCTTATTCATTAAAAAATAATCAATTAATTATGCCACGATATCATACACTGGGAAAGATACCCCACAAAAGACATACAATATTTAAAAGCCCCGAAGGTAATTTCTATTATGAGGAATTATTCGGTACAGTGGGCTTTGACGGAATGTCTTCACTGTTATATCACACGAACAGACCTACTCAGGTTAAAGAAATTCTGAAATCATACAGTGTTGCACCAAAAGTAGTGGTTGAAAAAAATATGAAATCAATTTCCTTGAAAGGATTTTCAGTTCCTTCAGAAAATGATTATTTAGAAAGCAGAAAGACGGTATTATATAATTCCGATTGCTACATTTCCTTAGCCAGCCCTAAACAATCATTAACGGAATACTTTTATAAAAACACAGATTCAGATGAAGTTATTTTTATTCATGAAGGTTCCGGTAAGCTTAGAACATTATTAGGGAACATCGATTTTGAGTATGGTGATTACCTTGTGATTCCAAGGGGAATGATTTATCAGATTAACTTTAACACTGAAAATAATCGATTATTTATTGTAGAATCTAAAAGTCCTGTTTATACACCAAAACGTTATAGAAATTGGTTCGGACAACACCTGGAACATTCTCCTTTTTGTGAAAGGGATATTCACCCTCCTTATGAGTTGGAAACTAATAATGAAAAAGGAGATTTTATCATTAAAGTTAAGAAGCAAGATACCATTCATGAATATCTGTATGCTTATCATCCTTTTAGTGTTGTGGGTTGGGACGGTTATAATTTCCCCTATAAGTTTTCTATTCACGATTTTGAACCGATTACAGGAAGGGTTCATTTACCACCACCAATTCACCAAACCTTTGAAACAGCAGGTTTTGTAATTTGTTCATTTGTTCCCAGGTTATACGATTATCACCCGGAATCCATACCTGCACCATACAATCATAGTAATATCGATTCAGATGAAGTATTGTATTACGTAGATGGCGATTTTATGAGTCGTAATAACATTAAACGAGGACAGATAACCCTGCATCCTGCCGGAATTCCTCACGGACCACATCCAGGAGCAATGGAAAGAAGTATCGGACAAAAAGAAACACAGGAATTAGCCGTTATGGTTGATACTTTTAAGCCATTAATGGTAACAGAAGAAGCTATAAAAATACAGGATGAAGATTATTATCAGTCTTGGCTTGATTAGAAGAAGAAAATAAAGAATATATAAATAAAGAAACATAAACAAAGATTGAAGATAAATTGGAAGAATTTCAAAAGATGACCATGTCATTTTAAAATACACTGTAATATTTTTATAGTCTATTTTCTCTTCTCTTTTTTTATCTTCTCTCTCAAATAATAAAATACGA
>CAYRAD010000073.1:0-8952 GCA_964422135.1 uncultured Vicingus sp. | reverse complement strand
CTATTCCATATACAAATAACAATGGTATTAATATATAAAACAACAGAATAAACCATAAGGTTCTCCAAAATGGTGGTTCAACAATTACCCTAATCTGAGCGACTTCATCACTCCAAACACCATCACTATTAGAAACTTTTACTTTAAAGACATATTCTCCAGGGTCGAGGTTAGTATAATTGGCCCTTCTATTATTACCAATGTTTACCCAATCTTCATCAAAATTTTCCAACATATACTTATGTTGATTTTTTAACGGATATGAATAATGTAATGAAGCAAATTCGAATGAAATAACATTTTGTCTATGTTTCAAAACAATTTCATCCAATTCGGTTATATTTTTCTTTAGTACTTCATTCGGCCCTATTTTTACCGGTTTATTAAAAAGATAGAAATTAGTAATTATTGGTTTTGGCTTAGATTTATTAATGTGAATATCTTCAGGATAAAATGCGTTAAACCCATTTATTCCTCCAAAAAACATTTGGCCATTGTCATTTTTATAATATGCTCCGTTATTAAACTCATTACTTTGTAAACCATCACTTTCTTCAAAAATTCTAAACTTCTTAATTTTTTTTATAAACTGAGAAATACCTTTGTTGGTGCTCATCCATAAATTACCATTTCTATCTTCCTCAATACCATATATAACGTTATTTGATAAACCATCTTTTTCAGTATATACTTTGAATTTCTCAGTTTTAGGATTAAAAATATTTAACCCACCACCAAAAGTACCCAACCAAAAAAGTCCTTCTTTATCTTCAAAAATAGTTAACACGGTGTTATTACTTATTGCATAAGGATTATCCTGATTGGGTAAATAATTTTTAAATTTAATAACTCCATTCTTTTCAATAACCTTAGATAATCCTCCACCATCTGATCCAATCCATATTTGACCATTTTTATCCTGATAGATTGCTCTTATAACATCGCTTGAAATCGATCCAATCGAATCGGAAGTAGTTAAAGTAATTACATCCTCTCTGTTTTCAGAGACTACGACTAATCCATCTTTTGTGCCTAACCATAATCTATTTCTATTATCTTCATAAATGACATAAGTTCTGCTTTTATTTTGCTTATTTTGATACTTAAGTAGTGGTTTTAATTTATTCCCTTCGGGATAAAATACACCTCCATCTGTCCCAAACAATACCTGATTATTATGATCTTTATAAATAGAATATACACTCTTATTTTTCTGTTTTCTTTCTTTTGAAAAATCAGGAACTAAATATTTAACTTTTCCTGTTATTAAATCAAATATATTAACTCCTTTATCTGTCCCGACCCATAATTTTTCATCATCATTATTATCTTCTAATATTGACCAAACCATATTACTATTTATTGTGTTTGGCATATTTGGCCAGTTTTGATAATGCTGAAAGTACTGTTTCTGTTTATCAAATTTATCTACTCCAGATTGTGTTCCTATCCATATAATTCCTGAATTATCTTCATATATCGTATTTATATTATTACTACTTAAACTTGTTGATATATTAGCACTATAAAAGTAATGTTCTACATTGGTAAAGGATTTGAGTTTATACAAACCATATTCTTCGGTACCAATCCATACGATACCCGATCTATCTTCATAGGTATAATCTATTACGCTATTGCCTAATACCAAATCAAGTTCATACTCCGAACTAATCCTTTTTGTTTTTGAATTATAAAAATTCATTCCCTGATTAGTAGAGAGCCAAAACAACCCCTGAGAATCACGATGAATATCCCAAACTACATTACTCTTCAGTAAACTATTGTCCTGATCATACTGTCGAGTATCATCATTATCTATATTGTATTTAATTAATCCGTTATCTTCTGTTGCAATTAACAATTCATTTGTGCCATCAATAAATAGGAGTTTCCTGATTTTTAATCTCTTAACGCTATTGTTAAGCATTAAACTCATTTTGCTTGATGTAAAAGTTTTTTTATCTACTTTAAACAAATCATTTTCAGTTCCAACCCAAATGTATTGTTCATCTTCTTCTATAGCCCAAACGTTATATTTTGCTTTTGAATTTGCTTTAGAGGAAAGTATTAGTTTAAATTGATTTAATCCGGCATCAAAAACATTTAGTCCATTATCAGTGCCTATCCACATTAAACCATTTTTGTCTTCGTAGATACAGTGAATGTAATTGTTGGAGATAGAATTAGTGTCAGATAAATCATGAGAGAAAACCTGAAAATCAAAACCATTATATACATTTAGTCCATCTTGTGTTCCAAACCACATTAATCCCTTAGAGTCTTGTAAAATTGTGGTTACATCACTTTGAGAAAGCCCATCTTTAATAGTTAAATGACGAAATTTAATGTTACTTTGCTGTGCAATACCAGATGTTGCAATTAATATAGCTATTAATAACCCTACAGCTTTCCTCACAGACTTACTTTAACTTAAAAACTTTAAATTCTGTTCTTCTATTTTTTGCCCGACCTTCAGGATTATCTTCTCCGTTAGGTAATTTATTTGGAGCAATGGGACGAGTTTCTCCATAATTTTTGGCTTTTATTTTATTGGGGGTAATTCCTTTAGATATTATATACTTAACTACCCTTTCAGATCTTCTTTTAGACAAATCCATATTATACCACTCACTTCCTATAGCATCTGCATGTGAGGCTAATTCTATACCAATATCTTTGTTTTTCTTAAGTATCAATACTAATTTGTCTATTTCCATAGTAGATGTGTTATTTAACTCGGCTGATTTATATTCATAAAAAATCTTTGACAAGACAAAATTTTCGTTTTCCTCGATTTTTATTACCTCATCCACTTCATTAATTAATGTAATCACATTTTTATCAGCATTTAATCTAATATATCGATATTTCCCATCCATCAATCTTTTTGCTGCCTCTAGCACATTTCCATTCTCATCAACAATAATCATGTTTAACGTTTCATCATCATTAGCTAAAGCAAATAAATATTGTTCGTCAGGTGATAGTTTATTGAACGTAAATTTACCATCTTTATCAGCTGTAGTTCTTCCAATAATATTCCCATCCTCATCAACAACTAAAACTTCCATTCCTCCGGAATAATCTCCCGGTAGTTTTTTATAAATCTGACCAAATACACTTACAGAAAGTAAACTTTCATCATCTTCTTCCAACAATTCCAGTCCATCATAATAATTATATGGTAATGCTTGAAATGTAAATTTCCCTTTAGATAATTTATTAGCTGACAGCACTTTATCCCCGTTAGAGTTGGTCATATAAAGTTTAGCATTTTCTAAAAAAGTATCATCTGTAGCATCAATGCTTAATAAATAGTTTTTGTCTAAATCTAGTTTATCGAATTTAAACTTTCCATATTCATCAGTAACTGTTGAACCAACAACATTGTCATTTTCATCTAACAGATTAATTTTGGTTCCTGCTGAAGCTAGTTTATCATATTCTAATAATCCTGACATTTCTGTTTGTTGATTAACCGTATGCCATACAAAACTATAAATATCGTCACTACCTATCCCACCTTCTCTATCTGAGGAAACGTAACCACTTTCATCATCTTTATAGTAAATACCAAAATCATCTTTAGATGAATTTAATGGAGCTTTTAAATTTTCTGGATTTTTCCAATTACTGGACTCAGTAACAGAATATACATCTAAACCACCATATCCAGAATGTCCATCAGATGAAAAATATAATATCCCTTTTCTAAAATAAGGAAAAACTTCGTTTTCGGGTGTATTAACATCGCTTCCTAAATTAATTGGCTTACCCCATTCTTCTCCTTCCTTTTCACACATATAAACATCCATTCCACCAAAACCACCCGGCATGTCGGAGGCAAAAAAGAGTTTTTTTCCATCTCCAGAAATCCATGGATGTGCAACAGAATACTCTATACTGTTATAGGCAAACGGGGTAATATTTTTCCAGTGCTTTCCAACTAATGTTGCCTGGTAAATTTTTAATCTGTTAACAAAGTTTTTGCCACGTTCTTTTTTATCTACTCTTGTAAAATAAATAATTTTATTATCAGATGAAATGGTTACCGGCCCATCATGATATAGAGAATTAAGTTGATTAGAAAATTGCCTTACTTTTTTATATTGTTTGCTTTCTTTAGCATAGAATATTGATAAATATGGCTTACTCGACATGCCAAACTCGTTATCATTTACCAGATCAACTCCTCTTTCTGATACAAAAACAATTCCATCATTATAAACTAAGGGACAAAAATCTGCATTTTCCGAATTAATATTATTAAGAAGCTGGACTTCAAACTCCTTTTGTTCAACTTCCCAGCTAACAATGTCCTCGCAAGACTGAACCATTAATTTTCCAATAAAACTGCCAGGAGTTTTTTCTAAATATTTTTCAAATTGAATTTTGGCTTCTTTTACTTTGTTATTATTTTTTAATGATTGACCATAATAAAGAATATTACTACTCTCCTCCGGATCAATTTCTGTTGCCTTGGCATAATATACCTCAGCATTCTGATAATCCTTTAATTTACGATAAGAAAAAGCCAAGTTTTGGGTAGCTTCTTTATTATTAGGTTCTTTTTTTACTATTTTATTATAATATTTTATAGCATCAAAATAATTGCCTTGCTCAAAGTATTTATTAGCTTTATTCAGTTGAGCAAATAATGTACTATTTACAGCTACTAAAAAAATTATTAAACCTATTCTTATAAATTTTTTCTTTATCATCCCTAATTAAAAATATCTTGGTGAAAGCATTTTTGATCTAAATAAACCTACATCATAACCGAGAAATACCTCTAATGAGCCTGAATTATAATGTGACAAATCTGAGCCATCATAATCATAAGCAACTCCCATTCTCAAATTTTTAGATAAGTTTATTTCTGTGATAACAACAAAAGCATTTAGTCTGGCCGAAAGGCCGAACATTATTTTATTTTTTATTAATAACCCTGCATTAATGTCCAAATTTCCAACTGTTTGTGTAGCCCTCATTAATAATGAAGTTTTTAACACTAAATCATGATTAAGCTTGAAGGCTTTTCCAATTGTGGCCGTAAAGTTAGAATAAACTCTTGCATTTGAAGACACGGTATCCTGATTATTCAATAAATTAAATTTAGCCCTGTTAATGTGGTCAGCCGATACTCCACAATAAAATGTTTTCGTATTATAATACACACCAAAGTCAAATGTTGGAATAATAAAACTATTATCTGCAGTAGTTGGAATTGCATCTTCTTGTTCTCTATATTCTATTTTATCCCAATTGTAATGATAGTTTAAAATACCTCCACTCAATCCAAAAGCTAATCTTCCTGCTCCCAATTTTAACCTATAAGCATAAGTACCTGTAAGGGTTTGAGTTGTATGTGCTCCTATATTATCATTAACTATTTGCAATCCCAACCCCATATTCTTGTGTTTTAAAGGAGAGTTAATTGCTAATGTTTGTGTAACAGGTGCTCCTTCCAATCCAACCCACTGACTCCTGTGTACTAAAACGGCACTAAGTACTTCTCTACTCCCCGCATAACCCGGATTAACCCTTAGAGGATTAAACATATATAAACTATATTGTGGATCCTGTTGTGCATATGATTGCATCACTCCGCAAAATAATAGCACTATTAGTAATATCTTTTTCATGGTTTCATTAGTTTCATTATCATTTTCATCTTGTCAATTCTACCCAACCTTTGTAATCTTTACCCTCTATTATGGCTACATAAAAATAAGTACCATCTTCTAATTGTTTTCCTTCATCTTTATTACCCATATTGCCTTCCCATACAACATTAACATTATCATAGTTCGATTCAAACCAAACTTCCATTCCCCAACGATTAAATATTTGAACTGTATTTTCTGGGAATAATTCTATATTTTCAATAATCCAAGTATCGTTTTTACCATCTCCATTAGGGGTAATACCATGATAAAAATGGATTTTACAATCTTCATCACTATCTAAACCAACAAATATTTGTAATGAGTTGGTACATCCGTTACTTCCTGTAATATTCACATTGTAATTTCCGGTTGCCAATGTGTCCTGCCCCAATAACAATGAATCACCTACAGCGGTAATATCAACAGAATAAGGCCCGGAACAACCTAAAACATTAGAAATATAAATTGAACCATTTTTAGCCGATGGACAGGATTCATTAATTACTTCATATTCAACATTAGAACCATTTATTATGGTAGGCTGTTGGAATCCCTGTGTTAAAATGGTGTTTGCAGAAAACAATGTTTGTATTACAGCTTCTCCAACTGTTGAAGATAAACTCATAGTTGATCCTGTAGTATAGCCACCTGTACTACCTATTACTTGTCGGCCTAATTGAATTTGGCCATAGGAATAACCACTAATAAAAAGTAGTATAATGGTTATGTAGTTTATTTGTTTCATAATTTTAATTTTTTAGTTATCCGATCTTGATAATTCTAACCACTTTGATCCTGTCCATATTAATGTAATAGTGTCTTCTGTGTATAAAAGTGCATTTCCTGCTATGTTAAGATTTGCCACTCCATCATTAATAGTAAGTAAATACCCCCCTACATTTTCTATTATTAAAAATTGACCTGCTTTTAGTCCATTTGATATACTTGTTATTGTAGTTCCTCCAAATGGGGTAATGGTTCTAATATAACTCTTATCCCCTACATTAAGTGCATAACTAGCAGTGGTTGCTAATCCTACAGGAGTATAGGTTATTGCTCCGTACACTTCTAAAGAAGTACCAGGAGAAGTGGTTCCTATCCCAACATTACCTGTTTGGGTAATTCTCATCCTTTCAGAAGATATTTGTGAGCCATCAGGTGTAGTATAAAAAGCAATCCTACCGGGCATATCGTTTACTCCAGGGATTCCGTCAACTGCAAATTCAATTGAACCTGTTGGCCAATAGCTGGCTCCATCAGCTCCCCAACCAAAAATACGACCGGTAATATCATTCTGCTGAACAATTACATTTGTTCCAATAGTTGCACCCCTACTTTTAAGCAAACTAACTCTTGGTTCTGTAGTATTGTTTGCAAAATTTTGTATTGCAGTTTGTGCAGAATATTGGTCAATCCCGGCAATACTCAACTTAGCAATTGGTGCTGATGTACCAATTCCAACATTACCTGCATTATTATTATAAATATTAGAACCATTTGGACTCCAGTAATTTGTTGCTGCAGCCGGTAAAGGCTGCCACTGAGCTCTACCTCCTCCCATATGAGTTAACACATCTCCGGGAGTGAAAGAATTATCTAAAACAAATAATGCTTCCGTATATATAGTATCTTTATTATATAAACTACCATTATTTCTTATATAAGAATTGTTGCCTTGTGCACCAAAGAAACTTAATGTATCTGTTTCTATACTTATTTCACTTCCTGTTTTTGGATAGCCTATGTAAAACTTACTTTTAGCAGGTTCGAGAGATTGAAATACTGTATCTGAACCCGTTAGATACAATTCTCCAACATTGGCACCTACTCCATTTGCTTTGGTTATATTATATATTCCGAAATTATTAGTCCCTTCGGTAAACAAACCAAAAGTATCAGCAGTAAAAATATGTAATTTGGCTTGTGGAGTTGCCGTTCCTATTCCTATATAATTAGATAATGTTGTTGGATAAAGCATTCCCAAATTTTCAGTCCATTTACCAGTCAGATTTAAACTTGATAAAGAAACTGAAAAATCATTTCCCGCTTCTGTAATAATTAAACTATCATTTGTTCCATTCACATTTAAGTTGGTAATTAATTCATTACTTGGGTCAGCATCCGCATCATCAGTACTAAATGTTGTACCTGCCCCACCAGTTATACTAATTGTAACAGTTCCAGGTGTAGAAGCTGAAGAAAGGTCTTGAAGCTCATTGGTCGAATCTGCATCTGCATCATTTATGTTGGCATCAATTGTTACTGCCGCTCCTGATTCGTTGGTGTAAGTATAAGTGCCATTTAAATTATCTATCAATGTAGTTGTAGTTTCAGTAGCTGATGATGGTATAACCGCATAACCTCCATTACTTAAAAATAATGTATCATTTGAAATACTAACGGATTGTAACTCATTTGTAGAATCCAAATCACCAATATTGGTAATAACATTACCAGTGATGTCAATGCCGGTTCCGGGGGTAAAACTCGAAGCTGCACCATCCTGAGCTAAAATATTCCATGTTGATCCATCCCATATATAGGAAATTCCAGTGGTAGAATTGTAATATGCATCGTTTGTGTTGGGTGTTACCGGAACAGAAGCCATTGTTCCTAACCAAGTAATACCAACTCCATTGATACCTGCAGGGCCAGTTGCTCCGGCCGGGCCTGTTGCCCCATCTGCTCCGTTGCAGATATAATAGGAAACATCTATTTCCAACGCTTGTAAAATACCGTCATCGTTATCGTCAACTCCAGCATTCACATAATACCCTCCATTGGCACAATTTGCACCAACAGGTTCTGGTGTTGCTGTTGTTAATGCATTATGTCCATTAGCACCCGGTGTTCCAGATGAAGCTGTATTTGCATGTAGAGCATAAGGAACCGACAATAACTGAGTTGCGGGCATTACATTACCGTTTACCGTTACTCGTAAGTAATACAGACCAGATCCCCAGTTTATTCCTGCAAATGTTCCGGTTATAGGAGTACCTGCACCAATAGTCAGGTTGAACAAGCCAAATTGATTGGTGTTTGTGCTATGACTCTCACTATAGACAACTGTTCCGGTAGGCGAACCCTGTATGATGTCATATACAACACTAATGGCTGTATTCCCCATTGGTGTTCCGGATAAATTTCGGGCTACCGCCTGATAATTAACTTTTTGGGGTGCTTGGGCAAATCCCCCCAAATAGAGGAGTAAGGTAATCGTTAAAAGGGATAATTTGTTTTTCATTTAGTTTACTTTAAATGTTTTATTTCTTTTTTAAAT
>CAYRAD010000072.1:4305-8998 GCA_964422135.1 uncultured Vicingus sp. | reverse complement strand
TTTATGGGTACCAGATGTGGCTGACTTACTACAAGAATATGGATATTTTTTATGCCAGAGGGATAAAAGGCCAGTTTATTATTGTAATTCCCGATAGGCAATTAATTATTGTTCGCTTAGGTCACGAAAGAGGAGAAACATTACCAAACTATCACCCTAGCGACCTGTTTACCTACATCGATTTTGCACTAAAGCAGTAAACTTATATAGACAGATTCTATGTAAAATATTTGCTTCATTTAGCTATGAAAAAATAGGTCTTATAAAACTAAATCAGTTTCAGAGTTCTTAATAGTTTCAAATATAACAGCATTACTATCTCTATTAGGAAACTGTGGAGATTGACTTATATCGAACTCAGGTTAATAATGAATTAGCATAAAATACGGAACAGGAAATAACTATGGGTTTTTTCTTTACTTTATTTTTTTATCAGCTTAACTATTTTTAGAACAGTTGATTCGTTATACACTGTTAAGAAGTACAATCCACTATTAAATTCTGCCAAATCTATTTTCGATTGATGGGCTACTCTATAAACAATTTTTCCGGTAACATCACAAATGGCTACTGAAGTAAAATTATTTTTCGATTGTATTTCTACGAAATTATCAGTGGGATTTGGATACAAGATAATTGAACTTTCATTGCCAAAATTATCTATAGTGGAGGTTGCTGTTACTGTAACATTTTGTGTTATAGTATCAGAAAAACAACTGTCTTGCGAAAACACAATTAATTGAACAGGATAAGTATTATTTGCTGAGTAAGTATGGATAGGATGTTCTAAAGTACTAGTATTTCCATCACCAAAATCCCAAAAATAATAAACGCCATTTGCTGAGGTATTAGTAAAGTTAACTGTTCCGCCTCCTGAATAATTATAATTAGCTATAGGTAAATTTGCATTTATACGCCATAATACCAAACTATCTAACACAGTATAAGAAGCTACTGTTTGTAAATTTAAAGCGTCAGTAGCATTAATTCCTGCTGGTATATAAGTTGCTCCAATTGCAGATTTTTGATAAAATGTAGCATAAAAAACGCAAGCGGCTAAATAACTTCCATAAATGCTAGGATGACTTTCATCAGGGTTATACAATTCTATGGATGGAAAACTATCGCGAACATTTTTCCAGGCAACTCCAACCGGTGCAACTGTTGACAAATTATCGTTAGCCATTTCCATATAACTTTCCCGTAATCGTTGCTGCATGCCTTCGTAAGTACATATTGGAGGGTAAGCTGAACAATTAGATGCATCCCCATTTTTTCTTCCCCAGGTCATAAAAAATACTGGTTCTGTACATGGGTTAGCATTTCGAATTGCATTTACTAATACTTGTGCATAAGGATAGGTTTGGGAAGCAACTTGAGCAGGAGAGAATGATGGCTCTTGACTTTGAGCTTGCAATACAACATAATTCCATGCTCCTTGAGCAATTTTACTTAAGGTTGTTGAATTAGTCGTTTGCGCATTTAAAGTTGCTCCACCAGGTGTGTTCGAATCTATATATAATGTATCTCCTAGACTTAAAGCAACATTTTGTACTAACAATGGGAGATTATTTACTCCAGTATAACTGTTTCCTATAAATAACGCTTTTGTACCCTGTGCCTTAGTTGTTCCTATACAGAAAATAACACAGATAATAAGTAATAACTTTTTCATAATAGTTTTATTTTTTTTATTCATGACGACAGATAAAAAGAATAGTGGCTTCCGGATTTTTAATTAAACACGGTATTATTGTAATCCTAAAAAGAAACAGAATAACTATTTGAATCGAGCAGAACTTTTTATACCTCCAAAAGGATTTGGATAAACATATCTTAAAGAGAATTCATAAGCTCCATTCCCTCCTGATGCATTTTTTAATGACGATGTATTGATGTCGTAACTAAATTCAAAAGTATAATTATCGTATTGTAAAACAGCCGCTAAAATAATAGCATCATTCCATCTGTAATAAGCTCCACCACCTGCAGCCATTCCTTTATTGTTCTTCGTATATTTTGACGCTTGTTTAAACATATATAAAACATCCGATCCAAAAAATATTTCGTTAATGGAACCTTGTTGTGAGTAAAATAAATAAGGAAGAACAGTAAATTGAGAATTTAATCCGATTATCGCATTTCCGTGCCAGTTAAACCGATAATGTAATTGGTCGGGGACTAAATTTTCCGTTTCAAAATTCGGTTTGGTTAAATGATGTAAAGAAATTCCGCTGGTTAACAACAAATTTTTTCCTGATAGATATTTCTCATTGTTTCTAAAAGTCCAAATCAATCCTGAAGTATAATCTGTAGCCCCAAATGAGAAACCATCAAAGCCTTCACTTTCTCCTGTAGAAAGAGCCTGATTGTATTCATAACCATCAAATTGATTTCCCCAGGTTAAATTATTGATATCTGCCGATCGTTGAAAATATCCTCCCTGAATTCCCAGTCCTAAGGTATTTTTTTCATTTAAATTTACATGATAAGCGATGCTCAGATTCAGCTGTGTAGTTTTCATATGAGATGCTCCGGCATTATCATTAAACATATAAACTCCTCCGGCAAAATATCCAAAATTATTTGCTCTGGCGGTAGGGTTTTTAAAATTCATATCATAAGATGCCATCATGGTTACAAAAGGTTCACTTACACTTCCCCATTGTGTTCTGTAATTTAAAATTCCCCTCATGGTATATTCCACACCGGCATTTGCAGGATTAACCAACAAAGGAGTCATATTTGTCTGAGCTAAGTGTATATCCTGTGCAAACCCAGTAGTAAACACAAGTGAAAAGATGATAGTCGTACAGAATTTAATAAGTCTCATCTATAGTTTATTTGAAAAGTGTAACATTTCCCTTTAACGTTACTTCATCACTGTTAATCAATGTAGCTTTAACCGTAAATACATATACTCCAGTATTTAAATCACTACCATTATTGGTTCCATCCCAACAACCATCAATTTCATCCGATTCAAAAATTAATTCACCCCATCTAGAATAGACTCTAAAAAGAACCGTTTTGAGGCAATTGCTGTAAACTTTTAAGCAATCATTTGCTCCATCACCATTTGGTGAAAATGAATTAGGAACAAATAAATCTCCACATATATTATCTACATAAACTGTAACACAGCTGGAATCAGTACACCCGTTTTCGGAAGTGGAAACACAATAGGTAGTTGTTTCTCTTGGAGTTGCCGTTGGGTTAACACAATTTGTACAGGACAGGCTATCTTGTGGCATCCAGTTAAATGGAGGTATTCCCTGAGCATATATTGTTGCGCTTTGCCCCATAATTATTGTTGTATCGCTATAGGCAGAAATAACAGGTAGTGGAATTACATCAATGGTATAATTAGCACTGTCAATACAACCGTTACTACTTACAATTACTGTATAAGTAGAAGTGTCTTGAGGTGCTAAGGTAATAGATGAAGTAGAATCTAATGTATTCCATACATAAGTATCTCCTCCTGATGCAGTTAATGTAGTCGTTTCCCCAAAACAAATGGTACTACTTCCATTAATAGCTGCTATTGGAAGAGGTAATACTTCCACCTGAATCTGAGCAGAATCAGAACAATTATTTAAGTCAGTTCCTGTAACACTATAGGTCGTAGTGGTTGTTGGAGAAACATTAATTACAGGCGTAATTGATGAATTATTCCATATATAATTGTTAGCCCCGCTTGCAGTTAGGCTGGTTATGGTTCCTAAACATATAGAAGTATCTCCATTTATACTAATGTTTGGTAATGGATTTACCGTTACATTAGCCGTTGAACTGTCTATGCAATTATAAATATTAGTAACTACCACGCTATAACTAGTGTCTGAGGTAGGATAAACAACAATCGAATCAGAAAAACTTCCAGTATTCCAAACATAAGAACCACCACCTGTAGCTGTTAGTGTGATAGATTGTCCGTTACAAATAGTAGTATTTCCACTAATATTGACAACAGGTAAAGGATTAACAGATAAGTTATGAAAAGCAGTATCGATGCAACCTCCAACATCCACAACAACATAGTAAGGTGTATTGCTTGTTGGAGATACATTTATAGAGTTGCTAGTTGCTCCTGTATTCCAAGTGTACGTGCCTCCTCCGGTTGCATTTAATGTGGTAGACTCTCCATAACAAATGGAATCATTACCCGAAATAGTTGCAGTAGGATTAGTCATAACCTGAACTAAAACACTCGATGTATCGGAACAACCATTCGCATTGGTTCCTGTAACAATGTATGTTGAATCAACAACAGGAGAAACTGTAATGCTCGAAGATGAGCTTCCGTTATTCCACAAGTATGAACTTCCTCCTGAAGCTGTTAATGTGGTTGAACCTCCCTGGCAAATCGTATTATTGCCAGAAATACTTATCGCAGGCAAAGGATTTACAACAACACTTATGGATGAAGAATCTACGCAAGTATTGGCATCCGTAACTACAACATTATAATTGGTATTAGAATTTGGAGAAACAGAAATAGAATTAGAAGAACTTCCCGTACTCCACAAATAAAAACCTCCTCCGTTTGCTGTTAAGGTTGTTGTATCACCATTACAAATGGTATCGTTACCCACAATAGATACTATAGGTAAAGGATTTACTGTTACCAGTTGAGTGGTAGAATCTTTACATCCTCCTAAATCAATTACTACGCTATAAGTTGAATCGC
>CAYRAD010000072.1:0-4205 GCA_964422135.1 uncultured Vicingus sp. | reverse complement strand
TACCAATACAAACAGGATTATTCCCTATAATTCCAATTACAGGCAAAGGATTTACTGTTACCAAAAGCGTGGTAGAATCTTTACATCCTCCTAAATCAATTACTACGCTATAAGTTGAATCGCTAAGAGGACTAACGTTAATACTTGCAGTCGTAAGCCCATTATTCCATAGATAGGTGCCTCCACCTCCGGCTGTTAATGTTGTAGATGTTCCATAACAAATGGAATCATTACCAGAAATAGTTGCTATTGGATTGGTTACCACCTGAACTAAAACACTCGATGTATCGGAACATCCATTCGCATTGGTTCCTGTAACAATGTATGTTGAATCAACAACGGGAGAAACTGTAATGCTCGAAGATGAACTTCCGTTATTCCACAAGTATGAACTTCCTCCAGAAGCTGTTAAGGTAGTTGAACCTCCCTGACAAATCGTATTATTACCTGAAATACTTATCGTAGGCAAAGGGTTTACATTAACATTTGTTGTAGAAGAATCAACACAATTATTAGCATCCGTAACAGTAACCGAGTAAGTTGTGTTTACAGTTGGGGAAACCACTGTAGTATCAGATGAACTTCCCGTATTCCAGGAATAAGATGTGCCACCTGTAGCAGTTAATGTATCTGAGCTACCAATACAAACAGGATTATTCCCTATAATTCCAATTACAGGCAAAGGATTTACAACAACTGTTTGAGATGCTGTATCAACACAGCCTCCAACATCAACCGTTACTAAGTATGTCGTAGTAGTAGACGGATTAACAACTAAGGAATCCAATGTTGTACTGTTATCCCATAAATAAGTACCGCCACCACTTGCATAAAGTGTTGTTGTGGCTCCGTTACAAATGGTATTGTTAGCTGTATTTATAGTTGCAGTGGGAAGTGGATCTATGGTAACTATAACTGTATCTTCTCCTACACAACCATTTACATCTGTTCCAACAACAGAATAACTTGTAGGTACTGTTGGGCTTACATCAATGGAAGAATTGGTACTACTGTTGCTCCATACATAAGTAGAAGCACCAAACCCTGTTAAGGTAACTGTATCACCATCACATACTGAAACAGGATTCCCATTATTAATTAGAACCGTGGGTAATGGATTAACAGTAATTGTTTGAGATAACGTTTGTTTGTTACCACAAACACCCTCAACAGTAAGAGTATAGGTTGTAGTTGTAGATGGCATAACCGTAATGTTTTGAGTAGTATCCCCTCCAGGCATCCACAAATAGGAAGAGGATAAGGCAGGCCCATAAAGTGTTGTGGTATCTCCATAACAAATTTCAGGACGAGGAGCATCTATATCCGTAAATTGTATTCCTGCATTTGCTGTTATGGTGTAATTACAAATATCTCCGGCAAAGCCATCAATCATTAAGTAATAATCATTTCCAATAGTAAGGTTGTTGGCCGTAATTGTGAAACTGGAAGATCCTTCTTCAAAATTGGATACAGGAGTAAAATCACAGCAATTTGTTGCCGAAAAAATTTGCATTTGAATACCACCCGAAGGATAACTACCTATCCAACAATTTCCAATAGCTACATTAAGTATAGCTGTTGTATTTGAAGCGGTAAATTTAATCCATGAATTATTATTAATTATCACATCAAATGCGGGAGATCCAGTCCCCCAGGGACCAGCTTGCCCGAATATTCCACCGGTGTTAATACCATCTGGTTGATTGACTCCCGTAATAGTATCTTCATTGTTTCCATACATATTGCAAGGTCTGTCAGGTGTATATGCTGCACTGGTTGAGGCACTGTAACCGTTCAAATCACAAATATATAATGCTGTTGAACAAAAATCATTAATTGGAGAGGAAACACAAAGGCCAAAATCTCCGGCTGAAGTTCCGTATCCCCAGTACCTGATGTAATATGTTGCTCCGGGAGTTAAGCCTGTTTGTGAAATATAGGGTTTGAAATCATTTAAAGTTCCTGGATAATTATGATCATCCGAACATGCCACTTGAGTTAATGCTCCACATGTTCCGCTATATAAAGCCATAACACCGTCATTTATACCAAAATTTGGCTGTGATGTTATTGTTATTTGTCCATTTGCAGGTGCGACAACACTAAACCATACATCGTGGCTTCCAGCAGAAAACCCTCCTTGTTGAGGGGCTGATCCACCAACGCATGCTGAAGGAGTAGGAGTTGGTGCCATCGAAGCTGTTGCTCCAATAGTAGAAAACTGTAAAAAATTACAATCTGATGTAACAGCCGGCAATGCAATTGCATTACATGGCTCGTCATTTGTAGGTATTGGAGATGCAGCTGGCCCTGTAATACAAATATCAAAAGGAAAACCACCTCCACCATAATAGTCATAAACTCTAATGTAATAAGTGTTACCGGGTATTAAACCGACTGCATTTATAACTTCATTGCCATTCGTTAAACCAACATCTTCGCATTGAATAGAATTAAGTGAGGCACAAGTTCCTGAGAAAAGGTCCATAACTGCATCCATAGATGATGATGGATTAACGGTGATTGTCGCTGTGGTATTAATAGCTGTAAAACTAAACCATACATCATCATCAGCATTTCCTGCACACCCAACTAAAGACTGAGTAGCTCCAACTGTTGTTGCCGCAGTATTAACGCATGATGAATTAACATTAAGATTAGTTGCTGAAGAACAAACATCGTTACTTGGAGCAGGTGGAGGGTCAGTTATGCATATGGTAAAAGTACCCGTTCCGGAACCACTTCCATAATGATAAACCCTAATTCTGTAGGTAGCCCCAATACTTAAACCAGTTGCATTTATGACTTCATTTTGTCCTGTAAATGTGGCATCCATGCATGATATAGTAATTAAGGTAGAACACACACCTGAAAATAGCTGAACTACAGGATCCATTCCAGCACTAGGGACAACAGTTATCTGGTGAGATGTATTTGTGGCTACAAACTGATACCAAACATCATCATCTGCATTTCCAACACAACCGGGTATGTTTTGAGTGGCACCAATCGTTGTCCCGTTAGTTGGACTGGAACAATTTGCAGTTACACTAATTGGTGTTGCTGCAGAACAATTATCAGCTTGTCCGAAACTTTTATTAAAGCCAAAAAGAGATAAAATTGCTATTAGGAAAAATAAAATTCTCATAAGTAAAATCTGTCTAATGGTTGGGGTTAATCAGTCAGTAATGTTGTTTCCAGTTCGTTAGGAATAAACCCGTTTGAACTTATAATTCTTTTTAAATCAGTTGGTTGAAACAACACTTCACCTTCAGATTGTCGTGGCCTTTCCTTTGTCATTACAATTAACTGTCCGGCTTTACTTTCTGGTTTAAATTTAATTTTTACTTCAGTTACGTTTTTTAATGCTTTTATTTCTTGTTCCATATTATTAAAATCAGGAACATCTGAAGTAGTTTTAAAACTATAATAATAAGCAGTCTTAATTAGCTTAGTATTGGAAGATTGTTGTGCATAACCAATATTAGAAAACAAGAGAAAAATACCGGTAAAAATGGAAAAAACAAATTTCATTTATTTGTATTTAAAGGGTTACGAAAACCTAATAAAATTTTGAATTATTAAGTTTTAGGCATTTTTTATAATATAAAAAGCAAACAAAGTTAATTATTATTAAAATGTAAGTCAAATATTTTATTTTCTCAATAAAACACTTTAGATAAATATTACCTTTGTGCCTCAAAATATATATATAATATGCATAGTGATAAAAATATGAAATTCGGAACAAAAGCAATACACGGTGGGTTAGAACCCGATTCAGCAACAGGAGCAATTATGACTCCAATATATCAAACTTCTACTTATGTGCAAGAAGGTGTAGGGAACCATAAAGGGTATGAATATTCAAGGACTTTAAACCCGACCAGACATGCTTTAGAGAAAAATCTGGCAGCCATTGAAAATGGAAAGTTCGGAGCTTGTTTTGGTTCAGGTTTGGCTGCAATAGATTGTGTAATGAAGATGTTAAACCCGGGAGATGAAGTCATTTCAACAAATGATTTATATGGAGGGTCTTATCGGTTGTTTACCACCATATTTGAAAAATATGGAATTAAATTTCATTTTGCCCCGATGCACGATACTTCTCAGATTGAAGCAAAAATGAACAGCAATACCAAATTAATTTGGGTGGAAACTCCAACCAACCCAATGATGAATATTATTGATATTGCCGCTGTTGG
>CAYRAD010000071.1:0-9029 GCA_964422135.1 uncultured Vicingus sp. | reverse complement strand
CCTTTTGCTTTTTATTTACAATTAGTTCAGCAATATCAGTTGGTGAAAGCTTGTTGAAATCATATTTTTTATTCACATTAATAAAAATATTGTTCCATTTAATAAATGGTCCGAATCTGCCAACTCCTTTTTGAACCGGATGTCCTTCATATTCACCTATAGGAGCATCAGCAATTTGTTTTTCTTTAATCAATTCAATAGCTCTCTCTAGATTTACAGAACCTAAATCTTCTCCTTTAGGAATTGAAACAAACATATCTTCAAACTTAACATAAGGTCCAAATCTTCCTTGAGCAACAATAATTTCTTTTTCTTCGTGTTTTCCCAGCGTTTTTGGAAATTTAAATAGAGCTAGTGCTTCTTTTAATGATATATTTCTAATAGTTTGATGTCCCTGAAGGCTTGCAAATTTTGGTTTTTCATCATCTTCGGTTTTCCCAATCTGAATCATAGGTCCGAATTTACCAATTCTGGCAATTACCGGTTTTCCGGTTTCAGGGTCATCGCCTAAAATTCTTTCTCCAGATGCTCTGCCCGCATTTTCAAGTGTATTTTCAATTTGTAAGTGAAATGGGCGATAAAATTCTTCTATCATTTTATTCCATTTCTTTAATCCTTCAGCAATCTCGTCAAATTCTTTCTCCACTTTTGCGGTAAAGCTATAATCTAAAACCTTTCCAAAATTTTCCACTAAAAAGTCATTCACAACAATACCTATATCGGTCGGAAACATTTTTTTCTTTTCATATCCGTAATTTTCTTCTAAGGTCAGGTCGCTTATTTTTCCATCTTTCAATTTAAGTTGGCTATACTTTCTTTGAGAACCATCTCGATCTTCCTTTACCACATAGCCTCTCTTTTGCACTGTAGAAATTGTTGGTGCATAAGTTGAAGGTCTTCCTATTCCTAATTCTTCTAATTTCTTTACCAGACTCGCTTCTGTATATCTTGGTGGGTGATATGAAAACCGCTCTGTTGCATCAATTCCTTTAGTAGTCAATTTTTCTCCAACAACCAAAGGAGGCAAAATTCCTTCCTGGACATCTAAATTTTCATCATCTGTAGATTCTAAATAAACTTTTAAAAAACCTTCAAAAACTAGAACTTCTCCCTTAGCAATAAAATTTTCAGTTGCCGTTGAAACACTTATTTTTACGGATGTTTTTTCAAGCTGGGCATCGCTCATTTGTGATGCAACTGCTCTTTTCCATATCAAATCATATAATCTAGCTTGACCAGCATCTCCTGTAAAAGAATGTTCATTCATATACGTTGGACGAATGGCTTCGTGAGCTTCTTGTGCTCCTTTTGATTTGGTTGTATATTTTCTTATTTGAGAATATTTTTCTCCATAAGATTTTATTATTTCATTTTTTGCTGCACCAATTGCTTCGTTAGATAAATTAACCGAATCAGTTCTCATATAAGTAATCTTCCCTGATTCATACAATCGTTGTGCAATGGTCATAGTTTGAGATACAGAAAAACCTAATTTTCTACTTGCTTCTTGCTGCAATGTAGAAGTAGTAAATGGTGGTGCAGGAGATTTGTTTGCCGGTTTTGTTTCCAGACTCTCAATAGTAAATTCGGCATCTTTGCATTTATTTAAAAAACTTTGTGCTTCATCTTTTGTCTTAAAACGATGTGGTAATTCTGCTTTTAAAACCGAATTATTGCTTAACAAAAATTCAGCAGTTATTTTAAAGGATGAAATATATTTAAAGTCTAATATTTCTCTTTCACGTTCAACAATCAGTCTTACAGCAACAGATTGAACTCTTCCTGCAGACAAAGATGGCTTAACTTTTTTCCATAGTACCGGAGAGAGCTCATAACCAACTAATCTATCTAAAACTCTTCTGGCTTGTTGTGCATCAACTAAGTTCTTATCTATTTTTCTTGGATTTTCAACGGCTTTTGTAATTGCCGCTTTTGTAATCTCATGAAAAACAATACGCTTCGTATTTTCTTCTTTTAAATTAAGTGCTTCCATTAAATGCCAGGATATGGCTTCTCCCTCTCTGTCCTCATCAGATGCCAGCCATACCATTTCGGCTTCTTTTGTCAGCTTTTTTAATTCTGTTATTATTTTCTTCTTATCTGATTGGATAATGTACTTAGGTTCAAAATTATGTTCAATGTCGACAGAAATATCTTTACTTGGCAAATCTCTAATATGTCCGAAGCTCGATTTAACTGTATAATCCTTTCCAAGAAATTTTTCTATTGTTTTTGCCTTAGCAGGAGACTCAACTATTACAAGATTTTTTGCCATGTATGTTGGATTTAGTGCAAATTAATTTTTTGCAAAGAAATGAAATAATATTCCACATTTCCAAATAAGACATTTTTCATTACACCTTATATTATGTAATAATATAATTTTTTATGGCCATTTGGATAACAATTATGTCATTTTGTCATTAGGAACATTTTTTCATTAATTTTGCTATCCAATTTTACTTTATGGAAGGAGAAAATAAAATAATTGATGAAGCAGTGCAGGGAAATGCAACTTTGGTAGAAACCAAAATCAAAGGTGGAAGAAAGGTGTACATTGAAAGTTATGGTTGCCAGATGAATTTTTCGGATAGTGAGATTGTTGCTTCAATTTTATCTAAAGATGGATTTAATACTACCCAGCAAATGGAAGATGCAGATGTGGTTTTTGTAAATACCTGTTCTATCCGGGAAAAAGCTGAACAAACTGTGAGGCAACGATTAAGATCATTTCAAAAAGTAAAAAAAAATAAACCGGAAATGATTATTGGTGTGTTGGGTTGTATGGCAGAACGTTTAAAATCAAAATTTCTTGAGGAAGAAAAATTAGTTGATATTGTTGTTGGACCCGATGCATACAGGGATTTGCCCAACTTAATTGAACAAGTAGATGACGGGAAAAAAGCAGTAAATGTTATCCTCTCAAAAGATGAAACATATGCCGATATTAGTCCGGTAAGGTTGCTCAGTAATGGTGTTTCTGCATTTATCTCTATAACTAGGGGATGTGATAATATGTGCTCTTTTTGTGTTGTTCCGTTTACACGGGGAAGAGAAAGAAGTAGAAATCCCGAAAGTATTTTAGCGGAAGCAAAAGATTTATTTCAAAAAGGATATAAAGAAGTTACTTTATTAGGTCAAAATGTGGATTCCTACTTATGGTATGGAGTTGATGGTTTAAAGAAAGATTATGAAAATCTAACGGAAGAGGAAAAAACCAATAGTGTAAATTTTTCTCAACTAATGGAACAAGTTGCTTTAATTAGCCCAAAACTAAGAGTTCGATTTTCTACTTCACACCCTAAGGATATTACTGATGAGTTTTTACATACAATGGCAAAATACGACAACATTTGTAAGTACATTCATTTACCCGTGCAAAGTGGAAGTACTAGAATGTTGAAAGTGATGAACCGGGGATATTCTCGGGAATGGTATATGGATAGAATCAGGAAAATAAAAGAAATTATGCCGGATTGTTCCATCTCATCAGATATTATTGCCGGATTTTGCTCTGAAACAGAAAAAGACCATCAAGAAACCTTATCTATGATGGAATTTGTAAAATACGACTTTGCTTACATGTTCAAATATTCCGAACGCCCAAATACATTGGCAGAACGAAAATTAAAAGATGATGTTTCAGCAGAAAATAAAAGTAGAAGATTAGCTGAGATAGTCGCTTTGCAAAGAGATCATTCTTACGATAGAAATAAAGCATTTGTTGGAGGCGTTTATGAAGTGCTGGTCGAGAAAATATCTAAAAAATCGGAAAATGAATTAGCTGGAAGAACATCACAAAATACAGTAGTTGTTTTTCCAAGAGAAAAATATAAAGTAGGAGACTACGTTCAAGTGAAAGTAAATGATTGTACAGGTGGTACATTGTTAGGTGAAGCGGTAAAATAGTTTTCAGTTATTAGTGTTTAGTTGTCAAAAAAACTATTCACTAAAAACTAATTACTAAAAAATATAATATGAATACACAACAAATAAAACAACGATTTGGAATTATAGGCTCATCTCCTTTATTGGACAGAGCTATTGAAATAGCTGCCCAGGTGGCCTTAACAGATTTGTCGGTTTTGATTACTGGTGAGAGTGGAGTAGGAAAGGAGATAATGCCACAGATAATCCACCAGTTAGGTGCTCGAAAGCATAATAAATACATTGCCGTGAATTGTGGAGCCATACCGGAAGGAACCATCGATTCGGAATTATTTGGGCACGAAAAAGGGGCTTTTACAGGGGCTCATGATTCCAGAAAAGGTTATTTTGAAGTGGCTGATGGTGGAACAATTTTTTTAGATGAAATTGCAGAATTACCAATTCAGACTCAGGTTCGGTTATTAAGAGTTTTAGAAACAGGAGAATTTATTAAAGTTGGGTCGTCAAAAGTTTTAAAAACCAATATTAGGATTGTAGCAGCAACAAATGTTAAAATACCTGAGGCTATCAGAAAAGGAAAGTTTAGAGAAGATTTGTTTTATCGTTTAAATACGGTACCTATTCATTTGCCAGCTTTAAGAGAACGTAAAGAGGATATTCATTTGCTATTTAGAAAATTTGCAGCAGATTTTGCCAATAAATATAGAATGCCTGCAGTTAAACTAACACCTGATGCTATTGAAATGTTAGAAAATTTTAGATGGACAGGTAATATCAGGCAGTTAAAAAATGTAGCAGAACAGGTTTCGGTAATAGAAAGTACCAGAGATATTACTGCTGAAATGTTATTAAACTATTTGCCGGAAGTAAATACAACCACTTTACCAACTTTGTATAAAGGAAGTGAAAATTCAGAATTATCAGAAAGAGATATCTTATATAAGGTATTATTTGATTTAAAAGGAGATGTGACCGAATTAAAAAGTATAGTTTTGGGTTTGATTAAGAATAATGGGGCAGATATTTCTGATGTTGAGAATAATCCTTCACTATTCAGAAGTATAAAACGATTATATGAGAAGTCATCTCAATTTGAAGAGGAAGAAGAATCGCAAGTCTATAAACCACAAATATTACCAAAAAAAGAACAAATAACTCCTGTTGAGGATGAGGTAGTAGAAGAATCATTATCACTTGCTGACAAAGAAAAGGAAATGATAATTAAAGCGTTAGACAAATACAGAGGAAAACGTAAAAAAGCTGCTGAAGAACTGGGTATTTCAGAGCGGACATTGTATCGGAAAATTAAAGAATACTCAATTGATAATTGAAAATGAAGTGGAGCGTTAAATATTTCATTTTTTTATTAATTACAGGAATTATATCTTCTTGTAAAGTAAATTATTCCTTTACCGGGGCATCCATTCCCGAAGATGTGAAAACAGTATCCGTTAAAACTTTTCAAAATTTTGCTCCTTTAGCTAATGTTAACTTAACTCAGTCGTTAACTGAAGCCCTAAAAGATAAGTTTTTATCTCAAACCAATTTAGATATTGTTACCAAAAATGGCGACCTTCAATTTGAAGGTTCAATTACTTCTTATACGATTTCTTCAGTGGCCATACAGGGAAATGAAACAGCAGCTTTAAACAGACTTTCCATTACAACCAAAGTAAAATTTACAAACACAAAAGATAAAGAACAGGATTTTGAAACCAGTTTTACAAGGTATTCAGATTATGAAACTTCTCAAAATCTTTCTACAATTGAAGATGAGTTAATTAAGGATATTAATGACCAATTAACACAGGATATTTTTAACAAGGCGGTAAGCAATTGGTAATGCAGGTAAATAATTTAATACAATATCTAGACCGTTCAGAATTGATTTCTTCAGTTTCTGAAAGCGAGATATTACCTCTTGTAAAGGAATTTCCCTATTGTCAAACCGGGCATTTGTTGTATGCTGTCCATTTGAATAATAACAATAGTATCCTGTTTGAAGAGCATTTAAAAAAAGCAGCAACCTATTGTTCTGACAGGATTAAATTGTTCGAACACCTTCATCCCGTTGCAGAAGAAATTGTTGTAGAAGAAGAACCATTAACGGAGACTACTAAGGAAGAAAAATTTATTCCGGTTGCAGGAAAAGATGAATTGGATGTTTTGGAAAAAGAATATTTGAGTCAAGCGATAAGCAGTAGCATCATAATAGAATCCGATACCTACATCGAACAGCTTGATGATATTGAAGAAGCTGAAAAAGAAAAAGAGGTAAATTTATTTAATGAAAATACAGAACATACTTTTTTGGATTGGTTAAAACATTACAATGGTGATGAAATTATAGGAGAAAATAAAGGGCAGGAAAGGAGTAAAAAGGAAATCAACCAAGATATTATTAATAGATTTATACAGGAAGATCCGAAAATTGAACCCCAAAAAACAAAGTTTTATTCACCTACAGACATGGCTCGCTTAAGTGTAACAGACACAGGATTTGTGAGTGAAACACTAGCGTTAATTCATGTAGAACAAGGTAATTTTCAGGAGGCAATAAAAACCTATGAAAAATTATCTTTGAAAAATCCAAAAAAAAGAAGTTATTTTGCAGCCCAGATTAAAATTTTGAATAAAAAACTTAAACCATGATATATTTAATTTCAGTATTAGTAATAGTTGTTTGTGCGTTGCTTATACTTATTGTGTTAATACAAAATCCGAAAGGAGGATTAGATTCAGCTTTTTCAACCAATAATCAGGTAATGGGTGTAAGAAAAACAACCGATTTCTTAGAAAAAGCAACATGGACCATGGGGATAGCATTAGTTGTGTTGAGTATTGCATCTTCTGCCTTCAACAACCCTTTAGCAGCTAACGAAAGTGATGGAGAAGGAAGGCAATCAAAGATGACTGAACAGATTGACGCAACAGCTTTGCCTTCAGCTCCAATTAATAATGGAGTACCAATTCCTGATAATGCTGCTCCAAAACCGGAAAAGAAAAAAGGCAAATAATAGAAAATATAAATGAATGAAAAAGTGTCAGCTAAAAATTAAAAGTTGACACTTTTTTTTTACTAAAGCAGAAAATTTGTCGTAATATCAAATGCTAAATTCAATTGGCATAAAATGTGACAGGATGAGTTTCGAAAATTAAGTTTCACTAAAATTTAAACAATATGGCAATTAAAATTAAACCGTTAGCAGATAGAGTAATAGTTGAATCTGCTATGGCTGAAGAAAAAACTGCGGGAGGAATAATTATTCCTGATACAGCTAAAGAAAAACCACAAAAAGGAAAAATTGTTGCAGTAGGTAATGGAAAACCCGATGAACCTATGACTGTTAAAGTTGGTGATACAGTACTTTATGGCAAATATGCTGGTACTGAAATTACAATTGAAGGAATAGATTATTTAATAATGAGAGAATCAGACGTTTTCGCAATTATTTAAGCTATTCTAAATCTCCTGCATGATGAGGAGAAGTAATTAATAAAAGAATTTCAAACAAAAAATTATAAAGCAATGGCAAAAGATATACAATTTGACTTAGACGCAAGAGATGGCCTTAAAAGAGGTGTAGATAAATTGGCAAATGCAGTTAAAGTTACACTGGGTCCAAAAGGAAGAAATGTAATTATAGATAAAAAATTCGGAGCTCCACATGTTACTAAAGACGGTGTTTCTGTGGCAAAAGAAATAGAACTACAGGATTCTGTTGAAAACATGGGTGCTCAGATGGTTAAAGAAGTAGCAAGTAAAACTGCTGATGATGCCGGAGATGGAACAACAACGGCAACAATTCTAGCACAATCAATAGTCTTAACCGGATTAAAAAATGTGGCTTCCGGTGCAAATCCTATGGATTTAAAAAGAGGAATTGATAAAGCTGTTGATGTAGTTGCTACTGAACTAAAAAGAATGAAAAAAAATGTTGGAACTGATAATGAAAAAATTAAACAAGTTGCTACTGTGTCTTCTAATAATGATGAAACAATAGGTAGTTTAATAGCCGAGGCAATGGCAAAAGTAAAAACCGAAGGAGTAATTACTGTTGAAGAAGCAAAAGGTACAGAAACAACGGTTGATATTGTTGAAGGAATGCAGTTTGACAGAGGTTATTTATCTCCTTATTTTGTTACCAATGCAGAAAAGATGATTGTTGAAATGGAGAATCCATACATTTTGGTATATGATAAAAAAATATCCAATATGAAGGATCTTTTACCTATTTTGGAACCAGTTGCACAATCAGGAAAACCTTTGTTGATTATTGCCGAAGATGTTGATGGAGAAGCATTGGCAACTTTAGTAGTAAATAAACTTAGAGGAGGATTAAAAATAGCTACTGTAAAAGCACCAGGGTTTGGAGACAGGAGAAAAGCAATGTTAGAAGATATTGCTGTACTAACAGCAGGAACTGTAATTTCTGAGGAACAAGGTTTTAAATTAGAAAATACTACGTTGGATATGTTAGGTACTGCCGAAAAAATAACTATTGATAAAGACAATACAACAATTGTTAATGGTGCAGGTAAAAAAGCGGACATTAATGCAAGAGTAGGACAAATAAAAGCACAGATAGAAACTACGACTTCTGATTACGATAAAGAAAAATTACAGGAAAGATTAGCAAAATTAGCAGGTGGTGTTGCTGTTCTTTATGTTGGAGCTACAACTGAAGTGGAAATGAAAGAGAAAAAAGACAGGGTAGATGATGCGTTAGCTGCTACAAGAGCTGCTATAGAAGAAGGTATTATTCCCGGTGGTGGAGTAGCTTTAATTAGAGCAGAAAAAGCATTGGATGGTTTTAAAGGAGTAAATGACGATGAGAATACAGGTATTGCCATCGTTAGAAGAGCTTTGGAAGAGCCATTGAGACAAATTGTTACCAATGCAGGAGGTGAAGGAGCAGTAGTTGTTCAAAAAGTACGAGAAGGCAAAGTAGATTTTGGTTATAATGCCCGAACTGATGAATATGCCAATATGTATAAGGCCGGAATAATTGATCCGACTAAAGTAACCAGAATTGCATTAGAGAACGCTGCATCAATTGCTGCTTTATTGTTAACAACAGAATGTGTTATTACTGATGAGCCTGAAGAAGAAGGTGCTGCAGCTATGCCTCCTATGGGAG
>CAYRAD010000070.1:0-9244 GCA_964422135.1 uncultured Vicingus sp. | reverse complement strand
TCCAAACATTGGCATAAAAATTCTTATTCCAACACCGGCAGATTTATATACTTCAAAAGGGTTCACTTTATTGAAGCTATCCCATGAATTACCAGCTTCTCCAAATACTAAGCCAAAAATTGTAGCATTAGGATTTAAAGAAAATGGATACCTCAATTCTGCCGTATATTTTGCTATAAAAGTAGCACCACTACTAGGAGATAAATCACCAGCTCCATAACCTCTCATAGCAATAATCTCTTTTTCTACAAATTGATTAAATCCAGTTAGCCCGTCTCCTCCCAGGTAAAATCTTTCGAAAGGAGATGTTCCCAATTTTTTTGAAAAGGTTCCTAAGTAACCAAATCCGGCTTTTGTATTTAAAACAAATGATCTTTTACTATGTGTTAATTGAGAAAACCAGGAAGTTTGGAATTTCCATTTATGGTATTCTACAAACAGATTTTTTTCCTGAGGAGTCATAGCGTCATAATCTGTATCTGCAGACCTAGCCCATGAATAAGGTAAAGTATGCTTTAATGTTAATGTTGTGGTTGAACCGGTAGTTGGGTATATTGGGCTTGGTCCGGAAGAATTTCTTGAAAGTACATGAGTAAAGCTTATATTATTTGCAAAACCATCAGAAAATCCTAAAACGTTATAGTTGTCCATCACATAATATTGGTATGAAAATCCATTGTAAAGGGTAAAGAAATCATCAGGAAACTTAAGTCTTCTACCTAATCCAACCGATACGCCATATGATTTAATACCTTGATGGGTATCACCTTCTCCGCCATTACTATAATTTGTATGCGATAAACCTACACTTAATGAATTAGGTTTTCTTCCTCCTAACCATGGTTCTGTAAATGATAAACTATAAGCCTGATAACCTAATCCGGAAGATTGAGCTCTAATTCCGAGTTTTTGCCCATCACCTGCGGGTAATGGTCGCCATGCTCCTTTTTTAAAGAAATTCCGAGACGAAAAATTATTAAAAGAAACACCTAAAGAACCAACTACTCTTCCACCTCCCCAGCCTCCAGAAAGTTCAATTTGGTCAGAAGGTTTTTCTTCTACCACATATTCGATATCAACGGTTCCATTTTCCTGATTTGGTTTTGGATTTACACCCATAGTTTCAGGATTAAAGTAACCTAATTGAGCTAATTCCCTCTGAGTTCTTATAATGTCAGAACGACTAAATAATTCGCCGGGATAAGTTCTTATTTCCCGCATAATGACATGATCATTGGTTTTATCATTCCCAACTATTGTAACCCTATTTATTCTGGCTTGTTTTCCTTCATAAATTCTCATTTCAAAATCGATGGAATCATTTTCAATTTTAACTTCTACCGGGGTTATTTGAAAAAATAAATATCCATCATCTAAATATAAGGAGCTAATATCTCTTCCATTCTGATTCATAAATAATCTAGAATCTAATATCTTTTTATTATAAATCTGACCAGGTTTAATATCTAAAATTCGGCTTAGTTCTTTTGTTGAATGTATAGTATTTCCAATCCATTTTATGTTTCTAAAATAGTACTGATTACCTTCTTCTACATTAATATCAATACTAACTCTTTTCTTATCTGAACGATATACTGTGTCTTTAACAATTTTAGCATCCCTATATCCTTTTTCATTATATTTTTCAATTATCAATGGTTTGTCTTCTTCGAAGGCATGAGGAATGTATTTAGAACTGGTAAATATATTGAACCATCTACTTCTTTTGGTATCTTTTAAAGTACTTCTGAGTTTACGAGATGATAGGTTGTTATTACCAATAAAATTTATATCTTTTATCTTAACTCTTTTTCCAATATCTATATTTATTATGAGTATGACATTATTAACAACACTGGTATCTTCTTCCTGAACAATATCTACCCCAACATCAAGAAATCCCTTTTTAATAAAATAATTTTTAACCTTATTATGTGTATTAATTAGTAAATTTTCAGTAACAACTTTTCCTCTTATTAATTCAATTTCATCTCTTAGATCTTTTTGTTTAGATTTTTTTACACCAGTAAACCTGAATTTTGACAGTCGTGGCAGCTCTTCAACATGAATATCAAGGAATATTATATCATTTTCTATTTTTGTTGCAGAAAGAATAACATTAGCAAATAATTTTTGTTCCCATAGATTTTTTATAGCTTTAGTTATTTTATCTCCCGGCACCATTATTTCTTCATTAACAGTTAGTCCGGATATAGCACTTATCGTATTTGGATTAAAATAATTAGTTCCAGACACTGTAATTCCACCAATTTTGTAATTTTTGGGAGTAGAATAACTTATATCTTCAATACCGGAATTTAATGTAAATTGTGCATTGATAACAGCTGGAGTCAATAATAATAAGATGATATGGAAGTACTTTTTCATTTGTTTTTTAATTGCTCACTAGTCATGCCAAATCTTCTTTCACGTTTTTGATAATCCACTATAGCTTCAAAAAGATCATTTTTGTTAAAATCGGGCCATAATTTATTAGTAAAGTATAATTCTGTATAGGCAATTTGCCATAATAAAAAATTACTAATTCTATACTCACCACTTGTCCTAATTAATAGTTCTGGATCAGGAATTGTGGAGGTTTCGATATAATTTTGAAATGTCTTTTCATTAATATCATTCGTTGATAATTTTTTAGCTAGAATAGCTGAAGTTATTTTTTTTACAGCATTAACAATTTCCCATCTTGAGCTATAACTTAAAGCCAAAACAAGATTTAAACCTGTATTGTTTTTTGTTTTTTCGATGGCTTTTAGCAGTTCTTTTTCACAATCTTCAGGCAGACTTTTTAAATCACCGATTGCCAGTAAACGAACGTTATTTTTATTTAGTGTTGAAAATTCTTTGCTTATTGTGGCTACTAATAATTGCATTAATGCTGTAATCTCTACTTTCGGACGATTCCAATTTTCTGTACTAAATGCATAAAGTGTTAAATACTTCAAACCAATTTCTCCTGCACCTTCTACAATATTTCTTACTGAACGAACTCCATTTTTGTGCCCAAAAATACGTGCTTTATTATGCTTTTTTGCCCATCTCCCATTACCATCCATAATTATAGCAATATGGTTAGGTAATTTTGATGTATTTATTAGCGATTTAAAATTCATTAAAGGCAACCTTTTTTTAAGGCCGGTCAAAGATAGTATTAATTACTAATTAATTACACCGGGGCAGACATCCGATTTTGTTAAAATTTTATAATTTAATACTATTCCCACAATAGAGTACCAATCTTTGTTTTGTGTATTACTTAATTGGTATCCGTTTAGATAGTGCTCAGATAAGCCATCTATTTGATCAGTTAGCGTTTTTCGGACACCCCATTCAATTCCCAACCCCAAATTATCAACTAAATTAATTTTTATTCCCAACCCAAATGGCATTGATGGAGCAATAACAGCCCCTTGAGGATTAATAATAACAGATGAATTAGTTTTAATTTGAGGGTTTGCTCTAAATACTGCTGCACCAATAAAAACATAGGGAGTAAAGTTAGATGTTGTGTAATTATTTATTTGATAAGGGATAAAATTAAACTCAAGAACGCCATATGCCTCAATTAGATCAGAAGAGAAAGATAGTTGTTTGTTTTCATTAAATTCAACGGTATTATAATTGTTGATTGCCGCTAATTTGCCATAACTGGCACCAAATCGTAATGCATACCTTTTACTTGTATTTTTTCTTAAAAAAACTCCAAGAGAAGGTCTGATTTCATTTGTAATCTGTGTAGATGGGTTTAGTTCACCCAGATAGTATGATGTTCCTCCTAAAATGCCTATCTCAGCATTTTGACTATATCCTACAAGTTGAATAATAAGAAAAAAGAGAAATATTAACTTACGTGATTTCATTGTTAGTAAAAGGAAATACAACGTATATTATTTAAATAAATTACGAATCAACTTTACAAAATCTTAGAAAAGTTAGAATTTAGGAAGATTTCTTCTTCTTCTCATGGGTTTATAATTAATGGAAATAATTCCCATCATATAAGCGTCATTGTCTGTGTAATCCCCTCTTTGTTGTGGCTCTATATAACCTCCCTTATTATAAAGCCCAGAAGGATCATGAAAAAATAATGCATCTTCACCATAAGCATCTAAAATTGCACTTGGAGACTTATCTCCATCCGAATAATAATAAGTGCTTACATCATCGATGTAATCAGAAAAGGTTTTTCTCATAGTAAGCTCCATGGAGATGCTCCAGGAACCGAAGTGTCGGGATCTGGCACTACCACCTAAATTTCTTCTAATACCAATTCCATACGGCACAACCATTGTAAACCCTGTGTATTGGTTTGGTCCACCTGGTAATCCTTGACCTTCTGTATGCATAGGTTTTAATCTATGCCAGCTTCCATTTCTTTTGCCATAAGGGTCAAACCATATTCCTCCAATTCCGCCTAATGCATAAATCTCGAATCGAAACCAACTTTTACCCCGTACTCCTCTTAGTCTGTATAAATGACCACTTTTTTGTTTAACAATCATATATTCTACTTGGCCAGATAATTCGATAATGTTTGATTTAAAATTTAATTGTCTGGCAGACCTAAACTTTTCTTTTGTTAAAGCATCATCTCCACTAACCAATGCATAATAAAGATTGCCTTTTACATACCAATCTTTTGCAAATTGATATTTGTAACCAAATCCTAAAGCATAACGGGTTGCTTTATATTCAAAATCCATTATTCCATTTGTTCCAATCTGATCTCTACCACCAAGGTCACCTAAAAAATTAGTTGCCCCAATTCCAAAAGAATATTCAACCCTTTGCCTTTTCCATTTTTGTGCTTGAGAAAACTGGGGAAGAAGTGAAATAGTTAATAGCAGTACAAGTACTTTTTGCATAATTTTATCTTAAATCCTTAAATTTCAGACCGATTGCAAATATATTACTTTATTTCATAAAATCACAAATTTAATTAATAGTAATAAAGGCAAGAAAATTCATTTAGATAAAGTGTGTTTTTAATAAAAACGATACAATAAATGGCAAAATTTTATGTTCATCAGACAAACAATGTATTTTTATGTTTAGTAATAAGTGTTATTAATTGATAAATTACTAATTTTCGTTCCTAATTTTAAGATGAAAAAAACAATATTCATTATTTTAGTTCTTAGTACTTCATTTGTGTTTTCACAAACGAGTAGAAAATATAGCAATGAATTTTTAGCTATTGGAGTTGGTGCCAGAGCTTTAGGGATGTCAGGGGCTTATGTAACAACTGTTAATGATGTAACTTCGGGTTATTGGAATCCTGCCGGATTAACAGGCCTTACAAAAGATTTTCAGATTGGATTAATGCATGCTGAGTATTTTGCCGGAATTGCAAAGTATGATTATGGTTCTTTTGCGGCAAAACTTGATACAGCAAGTGCTTTTGGCTTTTCACTTATTAGATTTGGTGTTGATGATATACCAAATACAACGCAACTTATTGATGCTGATGGAAATGTAGATTATGACAGAGTGACCTCGTTCTCTGCAGCAGATTATGCTTTTTTATTTTCATATGCCCGAAAATCAAAAATACAAGGTTTAAATTATGGAGCCAATGTTAAAATAATATATCGAAAGGTAGGTGAATTTGCAAATGCATGGGGGTTTGGTCTGGATGGTGGAGCACAATACAGTTATAAAAACTGGAAATTTGGTTTAATGGCTCGTGATGTAACCTCAACATTTAATGCCTGGAGTTTTTCTTTATCGGAAGAAACAATTGATGTATTCAATGCTACTAGTAATGAAATTCCAGAAAATTCAGTAGAAGTAACTATGCCAAAAATTATTATCGGAATTGGAAGAGAAGTAAAATTTGGAGAAAAATTTAATTTGTTGGGCGAACTAGATTTTGATTTATCAACTGACGGTAAAAGAAATGTTTTAATAACGGGAGATCCTGTAAGTGTTGAACCTCATATTGGAATTGAGTTGGGATATAACAAGATGATATTTTTAAGGTTAGGTGTTGGAAATATCCAAAAAGTAACGGATATTTTGGAAAACGATAAAATATCCTATCAACCAAATTTCGGGTTAGGCATCCAATTTAGAGGAATTTCCATTAATTATGCTTTATCGAATATTGGAAATCGTTCAGTAGCACTTTATTCTAATATTTTCTCACTACGGTTTAATATTAATAAGCAGATGCAAACCAAGGAAAGATTCCAATAATACTTGTTTATGGATTTTCCAGAATAAAATCTGTAATTTTAATGCAGCAACTATTTATGTTTAACTACGTATTTAGTATGTCTGATTAAATAGTAATTTTTTGACAAAAAAAAATCAAATATTATCCTCAATTAGAAGGCTTTTTTCAATTTGTTTGTTGGTTTGCCTCTCTTCATTTTTATTCGCTCAACCCTACACGAATAACTGGATTAATTACGCTCAGAAGTATTACAAATTTAAAATAGCTGAAACAGGAGTTTATAGAATTGATTCTTCAACATTAGCAAATGCAGGGATTCCGTTATCATCAATCAATCCGAAAAATATTCAATTATTTGCAAGAGGTAAGGAAATACCTATATATATTGAAGGAGAAAGTGATGGTGTTTTTAATGGGAATGATTTTATAGAATTTTATGGTCAGCAAAATGACGGGTGGTTTGATGAGCAATTATATGGAAGTGCAGCTAATCATCCAAATCCGTATTATAGTTTGTTTAATGATACCATTTGTTATTTTTTATCGTGGAACAATCTTACTACAAATCAAAGATTAACACTTGAAACAGATACAGATTTTTCGGCTTATACACCTATTAACTATTTTAATAACGAATCAATTCTGTATTTTTCGTCTACCTATTTTGATGGAGAAACTAATAATTATGGCGGAACTTCTTTTGGTTATGTTTCGACAGAGGGATGGTTCGATAATTATTACCAGCTAGGAGGAGGAATAACCAAGAATATTCCTGCTAAAAATATATATACCTCCGGGCCAAATGCCACTTTAAATGCTATAGTATTGGGAGAATCAAACTATTCGAGTATCTCAAATGGAGACCAACATTTAAGGGTTAATCTTGGTTCATCAATTTTTGATACCATATTTGAGGGCTATAAAAAAATTGACGTTCAGATGAGTATTCCTGTTACTGATTTAGGTACAACTTCTACACCTGTAACATTCTCGAGTATTAATGATTTGGGATCAGGAGCCGCTAGACAGACCATTGCATACTTAAAAATAAAATATCCTCACACCTTAGATTTAGAGAACAGTTCAACTTTTACGAATATGTATATTAGTAATCATCCAACTGAATCTAAATCATACCTTAATTTTTCAAATTTTAATGCCAGCGGGAATGTGTTTTTTTATGAATTAACAAATAACAAAAGAATTAAAGTAGTGCAGTCAGGAGCAAATTATAAATGTTTAGTGCCTAATTCATTATCTTCTCCAATGGAATGTTATATTAGTTCGGATAGTGAGATTAAAAATATAACTTCTTTAAGTCCAATAAATGGTACCGGCTTTTTTGTAGATTACGCTACTATTCCTGTTGATACGGCATTTATAATTATTACACATCCTAGTATAATGACCGAGGCCAATGATTATGCAAATTATAGAAGTGCTACACAAAATCCTGTTGTTGTTGACATCGAAGATTTATACGACCAATTTGCCTACGGGATTGAAAAACATCCATACGCAATTAGAGGATACATCGATTATATTGTCGACAATTGGCCAACAATGCCAAACTATTTATTTTTAATAGGGAAATCTATTAAAGCAAAAGAATCCAGGCAAAATGATGTAGATTTTTATAACAACTTAGTTCCTTCTTATGGTGTTCCGGCTTCTGATAATATGCTAACATCAGGGCTGAATGGGACACAATATGAACCATTAATTCCTACTGGAAGATTGGCAGCAAAAAATGGAGCTGAAGTTAATCTTTATAGAAATAAAATTGATCAATATGAAAATCTTGTAATATCATCTCCGGGGTCGGGAGAAACACTTTGGATGAAAAGAGTTCTGCATTTTGGAGGGGGTGCAGATAATACTCAGGCAGGGATATTAATCAACTATTTAAATTCATACAAAACGATAATTGAAGATACTTTGTTTGGAGGAAATGTAATTTCTTATTCTAAAAATTCAACAGCTCCAATTCAAAATATAGTATCGGATTCTATTAAAGATTATATTGGTCAGGGTGTTTCGTTAATGACATTTTTTGGCCATGCATCGCCAACAGGTGGGTTTGACCAAAATATAGAAGATCCTTCATTATGGCCGGATCAGGATGGTAAATATCCATTTTTGCTGGGATTAGGATGCTTTGCAGGAGATATACATCTTTCTTCGGCAAACAGTACCAGCGAAGAATATGTTCTATTGGCAAATAAAGGAGTTATCGGGTTTTTATCATCGGTTGATTTGGGAGAACAAGCACAACTGGATATATATGCTGAAGAATTTTATAGAAATTTAGCCTATAAAAATTATAATGGTAGCATTGGCCGTGATATTAAATATACTATTGAAAACACAATGTCTAGTTTAGATGTTCAAACGGCATCATCTATTACGCTACATGGAGATCCATCGCTTATTCTTAACTCCTTTGAACTTCCTGATTACATGATTGAAGCAAGTACAATAACATTTAATCCATCAGTTGTAACTTCAGATGTTGATTCATTTGATTTAAATATACTGGTTACCAATTTAGGAAAAGCAATAAATGACAGTGTTATTTTAGAAGTAGAGAGAGGTTTTCCGGATCAATCTACGCCAGAAACTTATGTAAAAGTATTTTCAGGTACCCATTACCAGGAAACTATTTCTTTTAGAATCCCAATAGATATTGTTCATGGTTTAGGGTTGAATACATTTTCTATTGAGGTTAATCCTATTCATGATCCGGAAGAAAGTTTGTACAGCAATAATATGGTTACTAAAACATTAAACATTCAATCCGGAGAAATAATACCCATCTATCCATACGAATTTATGATAGTTCCTAATCAGGGAGTTAACTTAAAAGCTTCAACTGCTTCTCCATTTGAACCGGCAAAAAATTATTTGTTTGAGGTGGACACAACAGATTATTTTAACAGTCCAATCAAACAATCAACCACTATTAATCATGTTGGAGGGATAGTTTCATGGGCTCCGGCTTTATTGCAAATTATGCCCGATAGTACTGTATATTTCTGGAGAGTAAGT
>CAYRAD010000069.1:0-9281 GCA_964422135.1 uncultured Vicingus sp. | reverse complement strand
TTTACAATTTAACCATTGGCGACTTTAACCCTAAAATTTTCCCTATTCCAAATGAACTTAAAAATGAAATTGTTAAAGCTTATCAAAATGATGAGACTAATTATCCTGCAGCAAATGGAATTGCAGAATTAAGAGAATCGGTATCGCGATTTTTGCACACCAGAGAACTTTTAGAGTATCCAGCCAATCAAATTCTAATTTCGGGAGGTGCAAGACCGTTAATTTATGCTGTTTACCAAACCATATTAGACAAGAATGACACCGTTGTTTTCCCTGTGCCTTCATGGAATAACAATCATTATTGCCATTTATCCGGAGCCAAACAAATAATGATAGAAGCAACTGCTGAAAACAATTTTATGCCAACAGCAGCAGATATTAAACCCCATATAAGCGAAGCAAACTTAATTGCTTTATGTTCTCCTTTAAACCCTACGGGCACTGTATTTACAAGGAAAGGTTTAGAAGAAATTTGTGATTTGATTGTAGAAGAAAATAAAAAAAGAGGTGATTCCAGAAAACCGGTTTATTTATTGTTTGATCAGGTATATTGGGTATTAACACATGGCGAAACCAGACATTATGACCCAGTTTCCATTCGTCCCGACATAAAAAATTACACCATTTACATTGATGGAATTTCCAAAGCATTTGCTTCAACAGGGGTACGTGTTGGCTGGGCATTTGGTCCACAAAAAATCATCAATAAAATGAAAGCCATTTTAAGCCATGTCGGAGCATGGGCACCAAAAGCAGAACAGGTGGCAACATCCAATTATCTTTACAATGACGATAAGATTGATGAATATCTATTTTCCTTTAAAAACAGTATTAGCCAAAGACTAAATGCTATTTATAAAGGAATGATTAAATTAAAAGAAGCTGGCTTTAATGTTGACGCCATTCCTCCTCAGGCAGCCATTTACCTTACTGTTAAATTCGATCTCTCCAAGCAACAAAAAGAAGATGGAACAATTTTGGAAAATACAGTGGACGTAACCAAATATTTATTGGACGAATCTGGTTTAGCAATCGTTCCATTTTACGCTTTTGGAGCATCACGAAACTCAGCATGGTATCGTTTATCTGTCGGCACTTGTGTGTATGAAGAGATTGACGAAATGTTTGATAAATTACATAAAGCGTTAAGTAAGTTAAACTAACTGAACTATTACCCTTTTGATGAATAAAAATAATTATTGCGTAATAATGGCTGGTGGTATTGGGAGCAGATTTTGGCCTATGAGCAGAACCCAGCACCCAAAACAGTTTATTGATATACTAGGAACCGGCCAAACTCTTATACAACAGACCTATAATCGTTTAAAGCGAATTTGTCCTGAAGAAAATATTTATATTGTCACTAATGAAATATACAAGAAATTAACTCTATCACAACTTCCGGGAATTAGTGAGGAGCAAATAATCTGTGAACCAACCATGCGTAACACTGCTCCCTGTATTGCTTATGCTAATTATAAAATAGCTGCCAAAAATCCTGATGCCAATATTATTGTTGCTCCTTCCGACCATTTAATTCTTAAAGAAGATGAATTTATAAGAGTAATGAATCTGGCACTGGATTATACCTCCAAAAACGATTGTTTACTTACTTTAGGAATAACTCCCAGCCGTCCAGATACCGGTTATGGTTATATACAGTTTAATGAAGAAGGTGATAGTGAACTAAAAAAAGTAAAAACATTTACAGAAAAACCCAACCTTGAATTGGCTGAAAAATTTATTGAAAGTGGAGATTTTTCATGGAATTCAGGAATGTTTATCTGGAGCTTAAAAAGTATTCAGGAAGCTTTCGAAACACTTTTACCTCAAGTTGACGATGTCTTTAAAACCGGAGTAGGAATTTACAACACTTCCGAAGAACAGAAATTTATTCAAACTGCCTATTCGACTTGTAAAAACATTTCTATCGATTACGGCATCATGGAAAAATCTAAAAATGTTTTTGTAATTAATGCAGATATCGGATGGTCTGACTTGGGAACCTGGGGCTCTATCTATACACATTTACCTCTTGATGAAAATGACAATGCTGTTATCGGGAAAAATGTAATGTTATATGATTCGTCAAACAACATCATTAATGTTCCAAACGAAAAATTAGTTGTACTTCAAGGACTTGAAGAATATATTGTCGTTGAGTCAAACAACATTTTACTGGTGTGTAAAAAACAGGATGAACAAAAAATAAAACAGTTTGTTAATGACATTAAGCTTAGTAAAGACAAAAAATATTACTAATAATCTTTTCTGCTTTCTGACTTTTTTAGCAATATCCGTTAAAAATAATTTTAAGATTAGTTTAACTCAAAAGTTTACCTTTGTGGTCAATTATGAGTAAAGACAAAAATGATAATGATGAAATGTCATTCCTCGATCACCTCGAGGTACTGAGATGGCATTTGGTAAGATCGAGTGTAGTAATATGCCTTTTTACCATAGTTGCTTTTATATTTAAATCCATATTATTTGATGGCATAATCCTGGCTCAAAAAAGCTCTGATTTTTGGACATATCGGATGTTCTGTAAATTTTCTCATTTAATAGGAAGAGGAGATGCTCTTTGCATGCAGGACATCAATTTCAACTTGATAAATATTAACATGAGTGGACAGTTTACCACTCACATTATGACATCAATTATAGCTGGATTGATTATCGCCTTTCCATATATGCTTTATGAATTCTGGAGATTTATTAGTCCTGCATTAAAGAAAACTGAAAAAAAATATGCCCGAGCTTTGGTCTTTTCGGGTTCCTTTTTATTTACAATTGGAATATTATTCGGCTACTATTTTGTTTCCCCATTATCTGTACAATTTTTAGGAAATTATCAGGTAAGTGATTTGGTTAAAAACCAGATTAATCTGAGTTCTTTTATTTCTACTATTACAACCGTTACTTTAGCCTGTGGACTGATTTTTGAGCTTCCTTTGTTGGTTTATTTCTTATCTAAAATTGGACTTGTAACACCCCAAATGATGCGAAAATATAGAAAACATGCAACTGTTGCCACATTAACAGTATCAGCAATTATTACACCTCCTGATATATCGAGCCAGGTATTACTTACCATACCATTACTTCTCTTATATGAGTTTAGTATATATGTTTCCAAAGTAGTTGTCAAGAAATCTGAATTAGGCTAACAATCAGGTATAACTAACCTAAACAAATTCACAACAAATATTAAGATGACTTCGTTCTCTACTATGAAGTATAAATTATTATCTTTATCGCATGATTTTAAAGGCCGACAATATCTTTAAAAAATACGGAAAACGTACCGTAGTAAATGATGTAACTATAGCTGTTAAGCAAGGAGAAATTGTTGGCTTATTAGGTCCAAACGGAGCTGGAAAAACCACCTCTTTTTATGTAATTGTGGGGTTAATACAGCCCAATTCAGGGCATGTTTTTTTAGATGAGAAGGAAATAACCAAAGCTCCAATGTACAAAAGAGCTCAAATGGGAATTGGTTACCTGCCGCAGGAGGTTTCTGTATTCAGAAAATTAAGTGTAGAAGATAATATAGCAGCTATTTTGGAAATGATGGACTTAACCAAAGAAGAACAAAAACAAAAACTGGAAGATCTGATTGAGGAATTCGGCCTTAGCCATGTTCGTAAAAATTTAGGACATAACCTGAGTGGTGGTGAAAAAAGAAGAACTGAAATTGCGAGAGCTTTAGCTTCCGATCCAAAATTTATTTTATTAGACGAACCTTTTGCAGGTGTCGATCCAATTGCAGTTGAGGACATCCAAACCATAGTATCCAAACTAAAAGACAAGAATATCGGAATTTTGATAACTGATCATAATGTGCAGGAAACACTCAGCATTACAAATAGGGCTTACCTCTTATTTGAAGGCAGCATACTTAAACAAGGAACAGCTGAAGAATTAGCAGCCGATGAGCAAGTACGTAGAGTTTATTTGGGTCAAAATTTTGAGTTGAGGACGAAGGATTAACATAGAATTCTAAGTGCATGAAAATTAACAAACATTTCGTTTTTTGGATTCTCTCATTTGCTGCAATTATTGGATTGATTCTACCATCACTTATTCAGGATGGAATGTTTATGGACGGTATTTTATATACCTCGGTTAGTAAAAACATGGCACATAATATCGGAACGTTTTGGTTCCCAAAATTTAGTGCTTTAGGCACCTACAATCCTACCTTTCATGAACATCCTCCATTGGTTTTTGCTATTCAATCATTGTTTTTTAGATTATTTGGTGATAGTATTTATGTCGAACGATTCTATTCTTTTTTTACTGCTTGTGTTAATGCCTGTTTAATTTCTGCTTTATGGAAATTAATTACACGTGATTATGAAAAAATAAATAAAATGGGATGGCTTCCAATACTACTGTGGATTATTATACCGGTTAACTTTTGGGCATTCCGAAACAATATTATGGAAAACACAATGGGAATATTTACCCTGGCTTCCATTTATTTTAGCTATGATGCATTGTACAATAATAAATTGACTTACATGAAGCTCGTTTTGGCTGGAATATTTATTTTTTTAGCATCATTTTCCAAAGGTGTTCCAGGTCTTTTTCCGCTAGTATTTATTGGATTATATTGGATTATAACAAGAAATATTTCCTTTTCAAAAATGTTACTTTATTCTTCCATCCTACTTTTTGTGCCAATAATTATATACCTTCTGTTGATAGTTAACAATTCTGCATATGAGAGTTTATTGATTTATGTTTCGAATAGATTAATGAGTCGTATTGACTCCGATCCCCTTGTTGATAACCGATTTTATACATTAATCAAATTGACATCTCAACTATTGCCCGTTATAATTATAGTCTTGTTATTATTGTTGGTATTTAAAATAAAATCTGTAAAAAATCATCTTGATAATATCAATAAGAAAAAGTCAATTTTATTTATTTTGGTAGGATTAAGTGGCTCATTACCACTAATGTTAACAATGGTACAAAGAGAATTTTATTTTGCTCATTCATTGGCATTCTTTGCAATAGGATTTTCATTATTAATTGCTCCGGGTTTATCTATTCTGATAGAAAATATTCGTGATGGATCTAAATCTTTCAATGTTTTAAAAATAATAAGTATTAGTGCTCTTATTGCAACCATTGTAATTTCAATACTTCAAATTGGTAAAACAAGAAGAGATAAAGACTTGTTAAGTGATGTTTATAAAATCGGACACATAGTACCTAGTCACTCTACAATTGCAATTGCACACTCAATGTGGAATGAACATTGGGATATGCAATGTTATTTAATCAGACATTTTAATATAAGTGTTGACCCTGATAATATGCATAAATATTTTCTGGTAAATAAAAACATGCTCGAATCCATACCTTCTGACTATATAAAAATAGCCGATGACTTTAACGGATTCGATTTATACAAAAAAAAGGACTAAAATTGCCCAATGTTGAAACATTAGCAAATAATTATCTTTAATGATATACGGAAAAAAAATTATTGTTGTTTTACCTGCATATAATGCAGCCATTACTTTAGAGCAAACTTATAATGAAATTCCATTTGATATTGTTGATGACGTTGTTTTAGTGGACGATATGAGTTTAGATGCAACGGTTGATAAAGGCAAAGAATTAGGAATAAAAAACATTATCTGTCATAATACAAATAAAGGATACGGTGGAAATCAAAAATCATGTTATCATAAAGCTTTAGAACTTGGAGCTGATATTGTTATCATGCTACACCCTGATTATCAATATACTCCTAAACTTATCCATTCAATGGCTTATTTAATAGCCAATGAAGTCTATCCGGTAGTTTTGGGATCAAGAATATTGGGCAATGGTGCATTAAAAGGTGGCATGCCAATTTATAAATATATTGCTAATAGGATTTTAACTTTTATTCAAAATGTCTTGGTTAATCAGAAATTATCAGAATACCATACAGGGTTTAGAGCCTTTTCCAAAGAGGTGTTATGCAATATTAATTATGAATCTAATTCTGATGATTTTATTTTTGACAATCAAATGCTTTCGCAAATAATTTATAAAGGATATGAAATAGGCGAAATAACCTGTCCTACCAAGTATTTTGAAGATGGATCTTCTATCAACATTAAAAGAAGTATAACTTATGGGTTAGGTGTGATATGGGTTTCTATAAAGCATTTTTTGAACAAAGTAGGTCTTTCAAAATCTGAACTTTATACTAATCAAAAAATTTAAACCTTAATATCCTTCACATTTAATTGTAAAGTAGTTTTTCCTTTCCAATGATTTTCTTCAATGTTATAAACCATACTAAACGAAACTCCTTCTGCAATTTCATCAAGAAAATGTCCTAAATTAAAGGCAATACACGAAAATTTTAATTGGGGGTTGTTTTCCTGAAAAACCTCCATTTTTAAATGGTTATTTCCGACAATTCTTGAATTCTCTGAAAGAAAAACATTTTCGGACATAAAAACTGGTCGCATATTTCCTGGCCCGCAAGGTGCAAATTGATTTAAAATGTTATAAAATTTAGGGGTAATTTGGTTTAACTCCAATTTTGCATCAATGCTAATTTGTGGAATCAGTAATTCTGGGTCAATTTGAGCAGCAACCACTTCTTCAAATTTTTGAATAAATGCTTCTAAATTTTCGAGAGGCAATGTCAATCCTGCAGCATACTTGTGCCCACCAAATTGGTCTAATAAATCGCTACATGCATTAATGGCGTTGTAAATATCAAAATCCTTTACCGAACGAGCCGAACCAGTTGCTTTTCCATTAGATTCGGTTAAAATAATAGTCGGCCGGTAATGCGTTTCAATTAGGCGAGAAGCAACAATACCAATTACACCTTTATGCCAGTTCTCCTGAAAAAGCACCGTTGTTTTTTTGCTTTGTAAATCAGGATTTTCGGCAATCATTTGCAAAGCTTCTTGAGTAATTAGCTTATCTAAATCTTTTCGTTCAATATTAAATTGATTGATGTTATCCCCAAACTCAAAAGCTTTTTCACTATTTTCCTCTACCAACATTTCAACTGCTTTGTTGCCTGAAGCAATTCTACCAGCTGCATTTATTCTAGGTGCAATGGTAAACACCACGTCTTTAACCATTAACTCACTTTTTAATGCAGCAAGCTCAATCATGGTTTTAATGCCTAAGCGAGGGTTAGCATTTATTTGTTTTAATCCGTAATGCACAAAAATTCGATTTTCTCCGGTTATCGGAACAATATCTGCACAGGTACTCACAGCAACTAAATCCAAATAATTGAACAATTTGTTTTCATCTTTATGGGAAAATTTAGTCCAGGCTTGCATTAATTTAAACCCTATTCCACATCCCGAAAGCTCTTTATAGGGATAAGCACAATCTTCTCTTTTTTGATCCAGTACAGCTATGGCTTTGGGTAATTCGTTACCGGGACGGTGATGGTCGCAAATGATAAAATCTATGCCTTTTTCGTTGGCATAATCTATCTTTTTAGTTGCTTTTATTCCACAATCCAAAGCTATAACCAATTTGCAATTATGCTCTACAGCATAATCAATTCCCTGAAAAGAAATGCCGTAACCTTCAGTATATCTATCAGGAATGTAGTATGAGATATTTTGATAAAAGTTTTTTAGATAAGAATAAACCAACGCCACCGAAGTTGTCCCGTCCACATCATAATCACCATAAATCAAGATTTTTTCGTTTTGATTCATTGCTAGTTGCAATCGATCTACCGCTTTATCCATATCTTTCATTAAAAATGGATCATGAATTTCTTCTAAACTTGGACGAAAAAATTTTTTGGCTTCATCAAAGGTTTTTATTCCTCTTTGAAGAAGAATATTGGTAAGGGTAGGGTCTAAACTATTAAGCACTAATGAAAGTTGATTAATTTCTTCGAGTTCAAATTGTTCTTTTATTTTCCAACGTTTTTCCAAGAAATTAATTTTTAGGTTTGTTCATCACATTAGTCTGTATTCTAATAGATTCCTGATGCACCAGTTCCAACATTTTTTTAATGAATTCATCACTTAACCCCACTTTTTCGGCTAAAAAAGATCGATGGGATAAAATAGTTTTCCAACGTTCCAACTGAAGAATGGTTACATTGTTCAAGCTTTTATATTCTCCTATTTTTTCTATGATTGACATTCTGGAAGCGAATTTATTAATCAGTTCTTCATCTATATCGTCAATAACCGAGCGAAGCTGTTCCAGTTTGTTCAAAAACTCCTCACTACCCGAATATTTTTCTCTGATAATTAACGTTTTAAGCAATTCTGCTAATTCTTTTGGATTCAGTTGTTGCTTGGCATCACTTTTAGCTACTGATGGATTTATATGACTCTCTATCATTAAACCATCCATATCCAAATCAAGTGCTTTTTGAGCCACTTGTTTTATCAAATCTTTATCACCCGAAATATGGCTTGGATCGCAAAATAAAGGCAAATCCGGACAAATAATTTTTAATTCGATTGGGATTTCCCACATGGGCGAATTCCGGTAAGAAGACTTATCAAAGGAAGAAAATCCCCGATGAATTGCAGCAATTTTGTTAATTCCAGCAGCATTAATCCTTTCCAACGCTCCAACCCATAAGTTTATGTCTGGTGTAATCGGATTTTTAACAAATACAGGAACATCAACACCTTTCAGCGCATCGGCAATTTCCTGTACTGAAAAAGGGTTTACCGTAGTTCTGGCTCCAATCCATAAAACATCAATATTATTTTTTAAGCAAGCCTCTACATGCTGGGCATTAGCAACCTCTGTAGTTACGGGTAACCCTGCTTCAACTCCGGCTTGTTTTAACCATTTTAAACCTTTGGCACCCACTCCTTCAAATGAATTTGGGCGTGTCCGGGGTTTCCATATTCCACCCCTGATAATAGAAACTTTACCAGTTTTTGCAATTTCTTGAACAGTAGAAATTACTTGTTCTTCAGACTCAACACTACATGGCCCTGATATGATATAAGGCACTTTGTTAGAAAGCCAGTTCGCTTTCGGCTCTATGTTTAATTCTAATTTCACAGCAAATCAGGCTAGGGCTTTACTTTCTTCTATCTCCAAAAAAGATTTAACGGTTTTAACAATGGCTGCATCATCAAAGAAACATTGGTCATACAACTCCTGTTGTTCACCATGTTCAATAAAATGGTCAGGAATTCCTAGCCGTTTTACTTCAGCCTGATAATTATTATCAGCCATAAATTCGAGCACAGCACTTCCCATACCACCCATTATTGTTCCATCTTCTACAGTTATTACTTTGC
>CAYRAD010000068.1:0-9285 GCA_964422135.1 uncultured Vicingus sp. | reverse complement strand
TTAATTAATATGGCTCCTCGGGCAGGACTCGAACCTGCGACCAATTGATTAACAGATAATTAGTTAGTCGAAACTAATTTAAACTTATCTTGTTTCAGTATTGATACTAGCACATTTTGGAGTCATTGAGAATCCCATAAATTATTTTTATCCACACAGGACTACAATAGGACTACAACCGTTTTCATTTAGTTTAATAAACTCAACAATAACAACAAATTTATTTTTATGTTTTGCTTTTAATTAAAAAATAAAAAGTGAGTCTTTATGCGGATTTTTGACTCGCAATTTTGCACGGCTAACGGAGTTTTGACTCCGTCAAAACGCTCTAGGGCGAACGCTGACGCGTTCGCGATCTCGGAGTAAGGGGTAGAACCAAAAGAGGTCCCATTGTCAATTTAAGACTCGTTTTTGGACGAGCAACCGATAGTTCTTTAGAGATTTAACCTTTAGATTAAATAGGTCTAAAGATTAAACATTCACACGTTTAGGGTACCTGAAAACTTTTTGATAACTCAAAGTTTTTTATTTACGGATTCCATAAAAAATATTATTTTTTCAAATAGAAAGGCAAAAAATATTATAAAAATTTTATTTCAAATGGGGTGGTATAAACAACATAGTTCTTTTTCTGAAAATCCTTTTAATAAACCAACCGTGGATCGGTGTATTAATTGCGGTCAAACAAAAGAAGTTAAAACTACAATCACAATGGAATTCGGCGAGGGCAACTATAATACTGGTCCAATCTGCAAGGATTGTTATTCAGCTAATCATGGCCCAAGAATATTGGAAATTTAATCGGGAAACGTGCGACCAAAAAACACAAAAACCTAGGTGTTGGTTTTGGGCGCCAGTCCTAGGTTTTCGTGGTGTACTATTAATTTTTAAAGGCAGTTCAAAAACTAAAAAGTATTATTACTAATTCGTTTAACATACAGACTATTTTTTATTTTTCAATCGCCAGATATCCTCTTCAATTTTATTTCTAAAAACTGGTTCAGAAGATAGGACGCTTTCGTGACTAGGTTCTACTTCAACACTCCCAGGTTCAATCCACTCGCCAACGTAATATGGTGGACGTCTATTAACTCGATTACTACTGCTAAAATCTACAACGGTTTTATGTCGTTCTTGACCGAAAAAATCGGTGTATCTCTTTTCGATAAATTTTGTTTCAGTATCTCTTTTCCATTGTTCAAGGTTCTTTCTGTTTTTCTCGTATTTAACGTTATGCAATTGTTTAGCATTTAATTGTTGTCCATATTCTAACGGTGTTCTATCCAAGCCAATTGGAACCTGGACCGACGGATTACGTGCCTCCGCTTTCTTTAGTTCCTTATCAGCTTTTTTCTGTTTCTTTTCTGCAACTTTCTTTTTAGCAAGTTCAATCATTTCAGGACCGATTTCATCAACATATTCGTCGCCTAACTCGTTCCTTATTCTAGCGAGTATTTTTACTTCGTTAGCAATCTTCATTTTATAATTTGGAAAGTCTTTAGCAGTTCCGTCGCTCATGGAACCACGATTACGTTTTCTCGTATCAATCTTTTTTGCCCCTGGATCACGAAACAATCCGTTTCTTTTGGGGTGGCTATTTTCAATGACCGCACCCTTGATTGGACGGTCGTTCTTCCAGAAATATTTTCCGTCACGAATAACAAAATTACCCCGTTCCAATTCTCGACGTCGTCTTGATCTCAACGCTTCGACAGATAATCCGCGGATTGTAGCATATTCACGTGAAGTTAATCTAAATTCATCTTCCATAATTTAAGGTTATATTTTACCTTGAATCAACGGTCAACAAGGGGCGGTTATTTTGGACGGACTTGATTAATGTAGTTTAACTCTTGCAAGAATAATTTTTACCGTTGGCAATCTTCCAGGACCTCCACGTTTCAATTCTATAATCTCTTTGTCGGCCATTTTATTTAACGCTTCCCATTTTTTATTTGGCCCAACTCCGAACCAATCATAAAGTTTTTTGTTATCTACTTTGATTGGCAAGTGTGAAGTTTCTTTTATTTTTGGATATTTTAACCCCTGGATAGTTCTAATATATTGATAAACTCTTAAAGCATTTACACCGAGTTTAGAGATTTCGTAAAAGTGATTTATGTACATAGGTCCTTTTGTAAAAGTGACTCCGTCATATATTCCTGGCGGGGTGTATATTATATTATTTTTATTAATCATATTATTAACTATATAGGGCGGTGTTCCTGAAACGGGTGTAGGTTATTCCTTGATCGGGTGTAGGAGTTAATTTCAGTCATAATTTCATCAAATAGTTTTTGATCTTTTTTACTTTGAACATAGTTCCCAGTTATCGTTTCATGTTCAACTTGTATTGGACCACCAACAACTTGTATTGAAGCATTAACCATAATTCTTTTTGCTTGTTCTAATCTTTCGTGGAATTCAGGAATAGGTATCTGCAATAGAATAGCGTCGTGTACAAGAGCGCAAACTTCAAAGTGTTCATCAGTTAAATCTATTAATGCTTTTCTCAATACCTCCGCTCCGTGTGCCTGAATAGGCCAATTCATTAAACTACGTCTAATATCAACCGCTTTTCCGTTAGGTCCTATTTTAAATAAATCTTTAATCCAACGTTGCCAACCGAACCTAGTAGATAAATAACCGTTTCTTAAACCAGCTTCTATGTAGCCCTCTAACCAACGAAAGTATGTTTTAAATGTTTCTCGGTATTTCATTTGTAGAGTCTTGGCACGAGCAACCGATATTTTTAATTGATCTGCTACTGCCATTGGTCCTTGGCCGAAATTATTTGCTAAATCTAATACTTTAAAAATATTTCTTTCTTTTGGGTGTGTTTCGTCCGTAGCGAATTCAGGAACATAATTAAAAAGTTTTGCAGTATAAATATAAACGTCGCCGGATTGATAAGCGTTAATTTTGTTTTGATCTCCTGACAGATAACCCATTATTGCGGGTTCCTGGCTTTTGTAATCTATATAAACTAAATTATTTCCTATTGTTGGTTTTATAAAGTTCCTGGCCCACTTACTTGCATTGAACGGATATTTACTCGTACTAGGCGAAGTTCGTCCTGTCACAGTACCAAACATAAATAAACTTGTTCTGACTCTTCCGTCTTTACCTGGTTCATAGGAAGATAGCTTTGTCATATTTTGCAAAGTTCTAATCTCATTTAATTTTTTTATGTCGGGTATATGTAAATTTTGTTTTAATACTTTTGAATTCGTTGTGAAGTTTCCAGTTTTCATTCTAGGCCATTTGTGGCTTAAACCATTTCTAATAACTAACTCATTAAACTTTTGAAAATTAAACTTATGATCTTCAGTAAAAACTTTTATATCTTTGTTTATGTTCTCGATTAATTTGTGTTTAACGTTGTTCCAGTTATTATTAAAATAGCTTATTAGTCTTGTATCAACTGGTATCCCGTTTTGTTCTACACGGGCCACACAACCAACTGCATAACCTCTATTGAGTATTCGCCATAGTTCAGCTTCAAAATCTTCATCTGTTTTCAGTTTTAATTTATCTTCAATATCAATTACTTGTTTAATAAATATCTGTCTTAAAACTTCTGTATCTGATTGGCAGTAGTCTAGTATTTGTTTTTGTTCCTCCAGGTTATATTCAAAAGGCAATAGTTTATATTTGTTTCTTCTTAAAATTAAATCTAGATTTTCTTGTTTTTCTATTTCAGTAATCTTATCTTCAATTTTATAATAGTCGGCCGTTGATAATAAACTCAATGCGCCTTTACCTGATCGCATAGGTTTATACAATCGAGCGTTCTCAACATAGCAATCAAAAATATTTTTTGGGCGACCATGTAATTGTTTTAAATAACAACCAACCTCCGCCGTTGCATTAAAAGAAATTAATAAAACATCTTCATAATCAAAATGTCTTTCTGACATTGTCTTGTTGTGTTCCCAATATCGAAACACCTCTCCCGTAAAAACGTCCGTGTACACAAAACAAATTACTTTCTCGGGTATTGTCTTTGTTGAATCTAAACGGAATTCGGTATCCACGGCCAGGACTCTTTGAAAACTCTCTTGAATATAATTTAAGAATTTCATAAGCGTTTAGTTCGTCCTTTAGTTTTCTTCTTCCTTTTCTTCTCATCTTTCTTTTTCCTTTCCTCGTGTTGTTGTTTAAGTTTAGTTAAAAGTTTTTTACATTTAGTTCCTTTTGGATCGAGGTTCTGTTTCAAGAACATATAACCAGCATAATAGGATTGGTTTAAATGCTTTAAATATCCTATCCAATTTAAGTAGTTATCGGTTCTGTCCCAACCTTTCTCTATGATCTTTTTTAAAGTATTAGATTCCTCTTGTTTTGCTTTGATTGTAGCGTCGAGCGACTTTATTACTTTTTCCTGAATTACGATTATTTTTTCATAATCTTTTTGTGTGTGTTTCATAAAAGGTCCCGTGTAAAACCAAGAGATTTAAAATATTTTCTGTCGTCTTTGTCTTTGGGATCAACTTCTAAATAGATATAATCATCTTCAACATTTCTAATTACTTTGACGTCATCAGGCAGTTTTTGTAGCCACCAAATTTTATGTTGCAACAAAGCGATCAATTCTTTTTTTGTTGTCGCTCCGTCTAGCAAGTATTTTGATCTAAACATTATTTGCATAGGTACTCCTCAATTTCCCTATTTAGTTCTTCTTTGTAGGTTTTTTCTTTTTGTAATTGTTCGTCGGGATTATCTAAAAATAGTTCTATCTCTTCGATATAATCAAACTCACTTGGGTTATGATCTATTATGTTTTCATTTACTAACTCCCACCACATACGGAATTTTGTTTCAAAATTTTTATCCATTATGCTTTACCTCCAACGTTTCTGATTAACGCTTCATGGTCCAATGAGTTTATTATTCTGTTATCGAATATTTGATTAATTAAATCCTCTTCATTGATCTTGGACCAATCGGCAATCTTTTCAGTTCCTGGGTGGCACCAACTAACCCAACCAACAGAATTATTTTTCCATTGTGCTTTTATCCAACCGTTCTGTCCAAGTTCGATTGCTCTTTTTGCTGATTGCTGACTGATTTTAGAATTACCTCTAGTTTTTATTGACGGTATCCATAAGAATTCTGTACCAAACCAATTGATACATCTGACTAATGCTTTGAGGTTTTGTTTATTATCGCATTTCTCAAATATTCTATCTCTTAAACTTATGTCATCTGCTAGGATTAAATATTCTATTTCTTCTCCGTCGGGATCAAACAATTTAACGGTCCAAACTTTAGGTATATCGTTATAATTATCTCCAGCTATTGTGAACCAAAACATTTTTCCAGGGGATTTTATTTCTACTCCCTGACTATCTGCTGGTCCCTCGTAATCTGCTATTTGATCTTCTATTTTCTTGGCTAAATCTTTATTGAAACGCCCAGTTCTTTTTTGTGTAGTATCTTCCATTTTATTACTGCCTTTAATTGTATCTAAATCAATATCGTGTACCTTTTTTATTTTTGTCTAAATAAGTTTCGACATCATCTATTGAGTAGAGGATTATTCCGCCTCGTTGTTTATTTGGCTTTCTGCCAACAACGGTAAAGGGGAGGCCGTATTTACCTGACCGTTGTTTTGTAAGCGTGGATTCATTGATCCCGTACAATTCTTTTATTTGTTTTGGTCTTAAAAATTTTTTAATCATTTCTTTTTATTTTTTAGGATTTTGTTTCTAGCTCTAGCAATATGTTTATCTGCAATACATTTACCGAGTTTATTTTTTAATTGTTTAACGGATTGTTGTTTTTTATTTTTCATAATTAATCAGGACGAAATAATCTTGTTATTCCTTGTCCTCCCCATTGTTTATCGTATTGTTGTTGTTCCCTAACTAATCGCTCATCTGCTTTTTGTTTTATTAATTGATCGACTGGGATTTCAGGTTCCTTTTTAATACCGACTAAATCTGTTTCTGCCAGGACTTGTGGTATTTTTAGCGTTTCCAATGTAGATGTGTATTGCGCCTTTAACTGGTCCGGGTGTCGTCCAATCATGCGCAACTCTTTATCGGTCATATATTCTTTACCGACGTTTTTATAATGATCCCTTAAAGTTTCTCTTATTTGCTTTTTTTCTTCGGGTGTATCAGCACCCTCAACAATTAAATCCCACGTTGATATTTTCTGTTTTTGGTCCCGATCCGAGGGATAAGAAGTCGGATCCATATTATCCATTTTTCTAGGCGGTTGTTTCCAGTTCTCGTGATCGACTATTAATGGGTTGTCATAATGGGCGGGTTTTTTATTTGTTTCTCCAGTTTCATACATCACACGCTCAATTCTTTCTGAAACATTTTCTTGTCTTGCACCACCATATTTTTGTTTAGGTTTTATTGTTGGTTTTGTTTTGGTACTCGCACCATTAAAATTAAATGATAATTGATTCGGCTTTGATTGAATTGGTTTTCTTACGTTGTCTAATGCAGTTTCAAAAGGACCTTTATTCTGTTTTTCTAAAGTTTTATCTAAATAAGTTTTTCTGTTTTCCTGGCCTGGAGTGACTTTCAATTCGTTTCTGTCTAAATAATATTTACTCATCTTTAGTTTTTCGAATTAAATCAAGGACCTCTTGTAGGGTTTCGTCGCCAGTTAATAGTATGTTGTAAGTTCGTTCTATTTTGGAAGTGAAAGGTCTATCATCTGAACCTTTGCCATTCATTTTTGCTACTCCGCCATTGTCAAACTTTTGTCGAGCGTCAATGTTGGACGTTGTATATTCTTTTGTGAAATCTTTTAATGAACCTGGATAACCTTTTTTAACTGCTTTCTTAAACTCATCAATAATTTGTAAAATATCGCTATCAACAATTTGTTGTATGTAAGAGGGATCGCCGAAATCAGAAGCTAATTTAATTGTAGTTTTTTCATTGATCTTTGCTTTGTCATTATCAGATAACAAACCTTTGAATCCCTGACGTTTTAAATATTCTGAAATAGTTTCGTTATCTAAAACATCTATCCCGTCTAAATAATCATCTAGTAATTGTTCGTATGAGTCTTGGCTTTCAACTAATGTAATTTTAGTTTCGCCTTTTCCTGGTAGTGCTTTTTCTATTAATGTTTTCATTTCGAATTATATAGATGAGAATAAAACGAAAGAAAATATAGGGGACGTTGATAAGGATACGTTGACTGCTTACGAGCGTAAGTTAATTTTTTCTTTTACTTCCAATTGGTAGGTTCACAGGAAATTTACCCTGGTTTTCTTGTAAGACTCTTCGATATGCTTTACCAGTTTTACTCAACCAATGATCGTTGCAATTTTTAACGTGTCTTTCTAAATCTAAAATAATTTCAGCTTTGGTTAATGTTTTTTTGGTTAGCGGATAGTGAAACAAGTTATAAGAATAAACATAATCATCTGACTTTACCCAGTTTCTAATAATTTGTTTTAAAGGAATTTTATTTTTTTTCGTTGTTCCAAACTTATTAAATATTCTTGCGACAACATCAATTTTCCAGGACGCTCTAATCATCTGATAGTTATTATCTCTACGTCCTTTTGAATAAGCAGTTTCTAAAAGTCTATAAACTTTATCAGGATCAGCTTTGACCTTGTTTAAATATGCTATAACCTTTTTCCACTTATCGACGCCCATACAAGCGTTATACAGGGATCATGGAGCTTAAACAACTTTCAGTTTTTGTTTTTGTTTTCTTTCAAAAACTTTATCAACTCCAACAACCACACTTTTGCTTTGTACTTTTGCATATCTAGAGGCAGTTTTAATTGATACTCCAAGCGTTTCAGCAACAAGTTTTAGGTTCCCAGTTTCAGCTAATAGGTTCGTTGCCAACGTATGTCGTGTTGCATAGTTTTTTAAGTGTCGATCAACACCTGACATTTTTAATAATTTACTGAACGTTCCTCGTACATCTTGCCAATAAGGAATTTTACTTATTCCTGATTTAGTTTTCTTGCCGTATTTTCTAGACGGAAAAATATACTTTGAACGTGGATCGCTGGGAGGATAATAAAATTTACTATCTTCGTTATTCAATCTATCTCTAGCAATTATTTGTAGTATTCTTTTTGCCTCTCCAGGAATAGGAAACGTTGTCGGTGTTCCTTTATCTGACGTTTTAGTTTTATCATAAACAATCCTAGGATAACTACTATCTAGACCGATAATTTGGGTCCATTTTAAATTAGACGCTTCACTTCCAGTCCTCCTGGACGTAGCAAATTGAAACGCTATTAATAAACAAGCAACGGGTATCAATCGATTGTTTTCATAATGCGATTTTAATAATCTTCCAGTTCTTTGATCTTCCTGGACTGCATTTTCCATAACACGGTGGAGTTCAGTAGAGTCTAAAAAATCTGCATATTCTTTTTCAGCATTTAGTTTTTTGTATTTTATTCTGAATGGATTGTTGTTGCATAACTCTTTTTCAATCGCATGGTTAAAGAACATTTTTAAATACTGGACCAATCTATTTGCAACAATAGGGGATTTACTTGTTAAAGTTTTATGAAACTGCTCCGCCATTTCTTTTGTAATATCGTGCAGTTTTTTAGTTTTTAGGTCCTCCAATTGACTAAATTTATTTCTTATAGCCAGGTCGTTAGTCTTTCTAAATATCCAAGGACTTAAACACGCTTTAATAGTTTTAATTGTAGCTTTTCTGTATCCGTTTTTAGTAGTTAGTGTTGTCGAATACCAATCTCTTAAAGCTTCGCCAAGTGTTGGTTGATCGTCCCATTGTTTTTTAGACTCAATCGGATCAATGTTGTTAAATAAATCTGCATTAACTTTCTTACATCTAGTTCTCGCACCTCTAACCGATAGTTTTTTAAAATTATCTAGTTTAAGTTTCTGCGGATTTTTACCTTTAGGTCTATAAATGAAATACCAAACTTTCTCTCCACCAGGCCAAACTCTTAAACGTAATCCTGGAGTAGTGTCGCTGATAAAATAATCTTTTTCTTTTGTTGGAAGTCCACGGACCAAAGCGTCCGTAAGATTTATAGGTTTAGCTTTTTCTTTTTTTACTTTTTCGTTTTCCATTTTAACTGCCTTATTGTTATTTAGTTTATTTTCGCAGAAAGGATAGGGGGCAGAACATACGGCGAACGCTGTCAACGTAAGAAACTTTAAAGGACTACAATAGGACTACAAGGAGTTCTACTTTCGTGCTTTGTATGTTTTCCGTTCCTCTATGTTCTTTCTACGTGAAACGCAATAAGGTTAATTAATATGGCTCCTCGGGCAGGACTCGAACCTGCGACCAATTGATTAACAG
>CAYRAD010000067.1:0-9313 GCA_964422135.1 uncultured Vicingus sp. | reverse complement strand
ACTGCTGAAATTTGTTAATCAATCATTATTAATTTGGTTAAACAATGCAATCATTAGGGGTACAAAAGCCCTAGCAAATCTGCTAAGGCTTAGTTGTACCCGGAGTGGGAATCGAACCCACACTCCAGTGGAACACGAGTTTGAGTCGTGCGCGTCTACCAGTTCCGCCATCCGGGCATACATTTCGTTTCGCCCGTTGGTGGAGTTTATCCTGAGCCTGTGAAGGGCCATCCGGGCATAATTTTTACAAACGAAATGCGAAAATATTGAATAGTTTTGACACATAAAAACTATTCGACTAAATATTTACTGATATATTGCATAATTATTTTGAAGGACAGCTAATAAATTATTACATTTGCAGCCCTTTTTAATGTAGGGTAAATCAATAATAATGTCAAAAGTTCAATTATTTGCCGGTCGAGCCTCCATGGTTTTAGCAGAAAAAATAGCTGTTAAACATGGTTCTTCGTTGGGAAATGTAATAATCAATACCTTTAGTGATGGTGAATTTCAACCATCATATGAAGAATCTGTTCGTGGAGCAGACGTTTTTATTATTCAATCTACATTCCCTCCTGCCGATCATTTAATGGAACTATTGATGATGATTGATGCAGCAAAAAGAGCCTCAGCCAATAGCATTGTGGCTATTGTTCCTTACTTCGGTTTAGCTCGACAGGATAGAAAAGACAAACCAAGAGTGCCTATAGGGGCAAAGCTGGCAGCAAATATGTTAGCTGCTGCTGGTGTAACCAGAGTAATGACCATGGACTTACATGCAGACCAGATTCAGGGATTTTTTGAAGTTCCGGTGGATCACTTATTTGCTTCTACCATTTTTATCCCTTATATCCAGAGTTTAAATTTACCTAACTTAACCATGGCTTCACCTGATATGGGTGGTGCCAAAAGAGCGAATGCTTACTCTAAATATTTACATTGCGAAGTAGTGGTTTGTTACAAACATCGTAAAAAAGCTAATGAAGTTTCAGAAATGTTATTGATAGGAGATGTAGAAGGAAAAGATATTATTATTGTTGATGATATGGTAGATACTGCAGGAACTTTAACCAAAGCTGCAACTATTATGATGGATAGCGGAGCATCTAGTGTACGAGCTATGACTACTCATGCTATCTTATCAGGTGATGCATACGAAAGAATTGAAAACTCAAAACTTACAGAATTAATAGTTACTGACACTATACCTTTAGCCAAACAAAGTGCTAAAATAAAAGTATTATCGGTAGCAGATTTATTTTCTGATGTGATTAAAAAAGTAACTAGTCATGAATCGATTAGTGAATCATTTATTTGTTAATTATTAAACCTAATTATAATGAAATCTGTAGCATTAAGCGGACAAAAGAGAACTGAAAGAGGATCATCCAATGCAATTTCCCTTAGAAAAGAAGAGAAAATACCATGTGTAATATATGGAGGTAAAGAAAATATTCATTTTTCAGTTGATGAATTAAAATTTAACAAGCTGATTAATACACACGAAGTACACCTAATTGATTTGGATATTGATGGAGCCAAACATAAAGCGATTATCAAAGACGTACAGTTTCATCCTGTTACAGACAAAACTATTCATGTTGATTTTTTAGAAATAGCTGAAGATAAAATGGTTCAAATGAAAATTCCTGTTACTCTTACCGGAAAGGCAAAAGGAGTTTTAAACGGAGGTAAATTAAGAATGGTTACCCGAAGCCTGAAAGTTTCAGGATTACCATCAGCATTACCTGAAACTATTGAACTGGATATTTCTCCTTTAAAAATAGGTCAGTCCATTAAAGTTGGTGAAATTGAAAAAGAAGGGCTTACTTTTCTTGATTCCCAAAATGCGGTTGTCGCAGCGGTTAAAATAAGTAGAGTAGCTATTGAAGATGAAGATGAAGAGGAAGAGACTGAAGAAGGAACAGAAGCAAGTGCTGAAGGTGCTGAAGGTACTCCTGCTGCTGGAACAAAAGAAGAAGCTCGTAAAGAAGAACCGGCAACTGCTGAATAAACAGAGCAATGAAGTATTTAATTGTAGGGCTGGGCAATATTGGCTCTGAATACGAAAATACTCGACATAATATTGGATTTATGGTATTGGATGCTTTAGCTAAGGCATCCAATATTTTTTTTGAATCCAATAGGCTTGCTGCCACTGCAACCTATAAATTTAAGGGAAGAACTTTTATTCTGGTAAAACCAAGTACTTACATGAATTTGAGTGGAAAGGCAGTTAACTATTACCTGCAACAGAAAAAAATAAAACAGGAAAATTTACTTGTTATTTCAGATGATATTGCATTGTCATTTGGCACATTAAGACTAAAAGGTAAAGGAAGCGATGGCGGGCATAACGGTTTAAAAGATATTATAGCCACACTTGGTAACAGTAATTTTTCAAGACTCCGATTTGGTGTTGGAAGTGAGTTTGTAAAAGGCAAACAAATCAATCATGTATTGAGTGAATTTGCACCTGAAGAGAAGGAGTTACTTCCTGAACGATTAGAAAAAGCATCACAAGTAATTAAGAGTTTTGGTACTATTGGTTTAGGCAGAACCATGTCAGAGTTTAATAACAAATAGTATTGGTTATTCAAAAGAATTCCTCGAGGCTCTTCCTCGGGGATAGTTCGTTTAAAGTAATTTTTTACTTTTTCCTCACAAATTTCCTTATTGCTTCATAAGTTTCTTTTTTTGCCTCAATAAAACCCATGTGGCCTGTTTTTTCAAGCAGTAAATAACTGCCTTGTTTAGGTAATTTGGCTTGTTTAACCAAGCTCTGATAAGGTAAAATACTATCTTTTTCACCAATAATATATAACACAGGATAGGGAGCAAATTTGATAATAATTTCTCTTTCCAGCCGTATTTTCATTCCTTCAAGTGCAGCTACAATACCCTGTTTTGATGTAGCATAAGCCATTTTTTTTATATTCTTAATCTCTTTTTGATATGGCTTGTAAATGGTATTGAACAAATTAGGAATGGCTTCTTCAATAAAGATTTTGGGATTATGTTTTACAACTTTTATTAACCTTCCTCTATCTTTTTGTTTCTGTTTTTCATCGGCATTTGCTGTGGAATGAAACATACACAAGCCCCTTATATTATCAGGATATTGTTCTGCCAAAGCCAGACTCACATAGCCGCCCATAGAATGCCCTACTAAAAAATATTTTCTCAGTTTTAAATGATGTAGAACATGGTAAACAGCTTCCGCCATTTCTTCCATGGTATGTATATAACTTAAACAATCTGTGTTTCCATGACCTAATAAATCAATGGTGATAACACGTTGGGATTTAGAAAGTTCTTTAGCAATAGGTTCCCATATTTTTTTTGACTCCAGAAATCCGTGCAGGAACACAACGGCTTTACCTTTTCCATTATCCGTAAAACTTACATTAATGCTTTTAAATTTTATAAATTGTTCTTTCACCTTTAAGTAAGAAATATCAGGTACAATTATGAAATAGCTTCTTTATACAAAGATATAATGAAGTTTGAATAGAAAAAATATTTTAGAACGGAGCAGAATCGTTTTCATCCAAACCGTAATCAAAATTATCGTCTTCGTCATTCATTTTTGATGGTTTGGTAACCGTTGTGCCAGAGTCAAAATCTTCTCCAATTGGCATACTTGTAAAGTTGGAATTGTCGAAATCATCAAAATCGCCCATTCCTTTTTCAAAATCCTGGAACTTGGCCAAATGATTAATGAATTTAAGTTTTATATCACCTACTGAACCATTTCTATGTTTTGCGATGATAATGTTAGCCATTCCAGTTGTTGGCATACCTTCTCCATCTTCATTTAATCCATAATATTCCGGTCTGTGTATAAACTGAACCATGTCAGCATCCTGCTCAATAGAACCGGATTCTCTTAAATCGGATAGTTGAGGTTTTTTATCACCACCTCTGGTTTCAACGGCTCTACTTAGTTGCGAAAGTGCCAAAACAGGAATGTTTAATTCTTTGGCAATACTTTTCAGCGAACGTGATATCATACTTATTTCCTGTTCACGGTTTCCATTTTTGTTATCACCTCCACCTGTCATTAATTGCAAATAATCTACAATCAATAATCGAATTTTTTCTTTGGCTTTTAGTCTTCGTGCTTTGGCTCGAAGTTCAAAAACAGATAAGCCTGGGGTATCATCAATAAATAATTTAGCTTCTGCCAAACCATCTATTTTTGTGTGTATTTGCTGTATTTCATCAGCACGGAGATTACCACTTCTCAATTTTTCAGATGAAATCTCAGATTCTGCGGATACCAATCTGGTTACCAACTGAATAGAAGACATTTCTAATGAGAAAAATGCAACAGGGATATTAAAATCGACTGCTGCATTACGGGCCAATGATAACACAAATGAAGTTTTACCCATTGCAGGTCGGGCTGCAATAATCACTAAATCGGAAGGTTGCCAACCCGCAGTCATTCTATCCAAAGCAGTAAATCCTGATGGAATTCCTATTAAACCTGTTTCTTTATTTTTTGCTTCTTCAATTTGATGAATAGCCTCTCTGATGAGATCAGACATCGATTCATAGTTTTTTCTGATATTGCCTTCAGAAACAGAGAAGAGATTACTTTCTGCTTTATCAAGTAAAGTAAAAACGTCTGTTGTTTCATCATAAGCATCAGTTATAATTTCTGATGAAATTCTAATCAATTCCCGTTGAATATATTTCTGAGAGATGATACGAGCGTGAAATTCAATATTTGCTGCAGAAGCTACTCGATTTGTTAGTTGGGTAATATAATATGCTCCACCAACAATTTCGAGTTCACCATTCAATTTTAATGTATTCGTGACTGTTAAAATATCTACAGGTTCCGATTTTTGAAAAAGATCCTGAATGGCAGAAAATATTTTCTGATGTGTTTCCTTATAAAAACTTTTGGGTTGTAAAATGTCAATAACTGCATTAACAGCTTCTTTTTCCAACATCAAAGCACCTAAAACTGCTTCTTCCAGGTCGATAGCTTGTGGAGGAAGTTTGCCATGGTCTATAATTGGCATAGCTTTAATAGAACTTCTTGTCCTTTTTCTGGTTGGTATTTTATCTGCTTCTGCCATTTCTCAAAAGTACAAATACTGTAGTGAATGATGCTTACAAATTTTAGAATATTAACTGTACTTTTTTAAACGTATTTAAATAATTAAAGTTTAGCTGATTAACAAAATATTAACCTGTTATGAACAGACTTATGAATAGTTTAAGATAAAATCATAAATTTACTTTATGTTGAATCGGATTATAAATATAGGATGTATTATTAGTGGTATTATTTTTATTTTATCATGTTCAAAAGATAAAGATAATATTAAACCAACAATTGCTGTTCATTCACCTGTTTACATGCAGCAAATAAATGGCAATGATACGCTACATATCCTAGCATCTGTTAGTGATAATAGAAACATTGAATGGGTAAGGGTAACATTAAAAAATAGTGATGGTGTACCTGTTCTTTCTACAGTTTCGAAAAATCCAAATACAAAAGAATATGAATTAAACGTTTCCTATTTTTTTGATGACATTCATTTAACTTCCGGCCAGTATTATTTTGCTTTTAAAGCATCAGATGGCGAAAACATTAGTTCAGCTTATGTTGATATTTTATTTGATGAAACACCGAGGGTAAGAAATGGAATATTTGTTTTTAGCAATAATGGAAATGTAACAGATTTTACTGTACTCGACAGTAATTATAATGGCACTTATTATAATGCTGTTAACGGAGATTTTTTAGGTGCAGAAGTAAATTCGTATGATCAGCAATTGATACATGCTTCGGGAATATCAGGGAGTATTAGTGCTATAGATTTAAGTTCGGGAAGTGTTGCATGGTCTGAACCAATAATTTCTTCTCCACCAACGATTTACTATACCTCTTTTTCTTATGAAAGTGGATTGGCTTATTTAGGAAAGTGGAATGAAACTATTTATAGTTATGATAAGAATGGCAATTCAAATTACATAACCAATACAACTTCGGGTTTTTATTTAATGGCTACAAAAGTACATGAGGATAAATATTTGGTGACAGTGCAACATTCAATTTCTGGAAATAATGTTAATCTGGTATTGTATTGGATGGCATCAGGGGTATTTGCACAGCAATACTCATTAAACGAAGAGGTTATTGGGATTTACTCTTATAACTCAGAAATTATATTAATTACTAATGATGCCTCTGCAAATGGAAAAATAGATTTTTATAATACTTCAGTTGGTCAAAGTTCCTCGCCTTTTACAATTAATGTCGGGTATATTGATGATTGTATAGAAGTTGACAACGGAGTTTATTTGATTGTGAATAATGGCGATATTACTTTAATCAATGTTAATAATTACTCAACTCTTCCTTATTTAACAGGTATTGCAGCTAACAAAATAAAGTATGATTTTTTAACCAATGAATTAATGGTAATAAGCGGAAATACACTTTCTATTTATGATTTCAATTCAAAATCCTTAAAGGGTACTTATAATCATTCAAGCAATATTTTGGATGTAGCTTTCTGGTACAATAAATAAGATGTTTATTCTATAACCACACCCATAGAACAAAACTTATTAATTCTTTTGCTAACTAGTTTTTCTTTATCTAATGCAATTAGTTTGGGAAGGTATTTTTGAATTTCCTTTTTCACCTTTTGAAACATATCATCCGGTGCAGCATGAGCTCCACCACAAGGTTCTTTAATAATGCCATCAATTAATTTATTTTCCAGCATGTCTTTGGCAGTTAGTTTAAGTGCTTCAGCAGCTTGCTCTTTAAAATCCCAGTTTCTCCACAAAATAGAAGAACAGGATTCGGGAGATATAACAGAATACCAAGTATTTTCCAACATTAATACTTTATCGCCAACACCAATTCCTAAAGCACCACCGGAAGCTCCTTCACCAATAATTACAACAATAATTGGCACTTTTAATTGAGCCATTTCCAATAAGTTTCTGGCAATGGCTTCACCTTGGCCTCTTTCTTCAGCTTCTAAACCGGGAAAAGCACCCGGAGTATCCACAAAACAGATAACAGGTTTATTAAATTTTTCAGCAAGTTTCATTAAACGAAGGGCTTTTCGATAACCTTCGGGGTTAGCCATGCCAAAATTTCGATATTGACGCATCTTTGTATTAATCCCCTTTTGTTGTCCTATAAACATTACTGTTTGTCCTTCAATGCTACCAAAACCACCAATCATTGCTTTGTCATCTTTTACCGTTCTGTCGCCATGTAACTCTATGAATTCGCCATCTGTAATGGAATTGATATATGCCATAGTATAAGGCCTTTCGGGATGCCTTGATACCTGAACCTTTTGCCAGGCTGTAAGATTGCTGTAAATCTTTTTCCTAGTTTCTTTGATTTTTTTCTCTATCTCGGTTGCAAGCTTGGTGGTATCAACCCCTGAATCTTCTTGTAATTTGATGGTTTCCGCCAATTGGTCATGCAATACTTTTATCGGTTCTTCAAAATCTAAAAATACAGTCATTTTATTCCAGTAATAATTAGAGTGCTAAATTACAAATTTTGTTAATGCATCATTCTTCTTATTCGTATTTTTGAATGAGATTTAGAAAATAAGAACATGGTTGTTTTTCCGAACGCTAAAATTAATATAGGTTTAAATGTAGTTGAAAAACGAGAAGATGGTTTTCATAATATCGAAAGTATTTTTTATCCTGTTACTAATTTATTTGATGTTTTGGAAATTGTAGCGAATTCTGAAAATCAATTGGAATTTACTTCTTCTGGGATTGAAATACCAGGTGATTCTAAATCAAATCTATGTTTAAAAGCTTATTATTTACTTAAAAAGGATTTTGAGATTCCTTTTGTGAAAATTCATTTACACAAAGTAATACCAATTGGTGCAGGCTTAGGCGGTGGTTCTTCTGATGCTGCATTTATGTTGAAAGCATTAAATGAATTATTTTCTCTTGATATTAATAATGAACAATTAATTAATTATGCAAGAAAACTAGGCAGTGATTGTGCTTTTTTTATCGAAAACAAACCTGTTTATGCATTTAACAAAGGAGATGAATTTGAACAAATTGAATTGGACCTGTCAGATTCTTTTATAAAAATTGAATGTCCAGATATTCATATTAGTACAGCAGAGGCATATCATCATATTGTTCCCAAAAGATCAGAACAAAATTTAAAAGAATTAATAAAAACACCCATTAGAAATTGGAATTCAGTAATTACAAATGATTTTGAAAAATCAATTTTTCCTCATTATAAGACGATTGAAGAATTAAGAAATCAGTTTTATACAAAAGGTGCACTATATGCTTCAATGACAGGAAGTGGTTCGGCTGTTTATGGGATTTTTGAAAAATTATAGGGTTAAATACGAACTCCAATTACACAAACATCATCTACTTGTTCCATCTCACCTTTCCACTCGGTAAAAGTGGTTTTAAGAATCTCTTTTTGTTTTTCTAACGGTTTAGAGACATTTTCTAGTAATAAATTTTTAAAGTTTTTATACAGAAACTTTTTGCCTTTGGTTCCTCCAAACTGATCAGCGTAACCATCTGAAAAAATATACAATGTATCACCTTTTTCAATTGAGAGTGAATGGTTTGTAAAAGGAAGCATTTTTCTGTAAAACCCTATAGGTTGTTTGTCTGGCTTAATGCTAATTAATGTTTTATCATTAATAGAGATAGTTCTTTCATTTTGATAAGTTTCTATTAGTTTACTTTGTGTAGTAATTATCCATAGTGGATTATTAGCACCTGCCCATTCTAACTCATTATTTTGTAAATCCAATTTAAATAACGAAATATCCATACCATCTTTATTTACCCCATCTTTACCTGTCTGCCCCAGTTCAGAAATAAATTTTTGTCTTAGTTCATTTAAGATCTCTGCAGGAGATAAAATGTTTTCCATGGCTGTAATTTCATTTAAAAAAGCAGTACCAAGCATAGTTAAAAATGCTCCGGGCACTCCATGACCAGTGCAATCTGCTACTGCAATATAAAGATGATTTTGTTTTTGGGTAGTCCAGTAAAAATCACCACTGACAATATCTTTAGGTTGGAAAAAAATAAAATGTGGAGGTATATTTTCACTCACATATTCTTCTTCTTTCAGTAAAGCTGACTGGATTCTTTTCGCATAATTAATACTGTCTGTTATATCTTTATTTTTCTGATCGACAAGTATTTTTTGTTGTCCGATAATATTTTTTTGTTTTTCAGATATTTTATATCGTTTATATAAAAAGAAAGAGAAAACCATAACCAACAAAAGTCCAATTGTGAT
>CAYRAD010000066.1:0-9333 GCA_964422135.1 uncultured Vicingus sp. | reverse complement strand
ACAAGGATAGAATCAGTTTAATAGTTTCAATTATTGCTATAATTTTATCTGGAACTTCTTTATACTACTCCAATTTTCAGAAACCAGATATTGACTTTAATTGTGGTCTCAAAATGGATATCCGTAAATTTAACGATAAGAGTAAAGCCATTTATCTTCCGTTTTCTTTTATAAACAACTCAAATCAATCAGGGAGCATTTTGGATGTTAAAATAGGTTTTTATCCAATCAACAATCCAAATGACACATCCTTTTCTTGGAATGAAATATGGCAAAAGATTCCTGAAAAGTATGATTCAAGTGCTAACCAAAAACTATTCAATAGACCATTAAGTCAAACATATACACTAACTCTATTAGGCAATACAACAGATTATAAATTCATTAACTTCTTTCCAATAGGAACTAGTTTTGATTTAACTCCTGGAAAATATGTCATTAAAGTTTCTATTCTGACCGATTATTCAAATGATTGGTTGAGTAAAACATACTCTTTTACATACAAAAATGAAGAACAAGTAATCTTAACACAATTAAAATAAAATTATGCAAACAATCAATGAATTAACAGAAGAACAATTTAAAGGTCTATTGGATGAATACTTTGCTCCAGCGGAGAAACGTTCAAAAATGACTGATGAAGAAGTTAAAGATTTAGCACAGAGACTAAATAAAAAAATCAATGTCCCAATAATAAACGAGACAGGTGAAGAGAAAATACTGATTAAAATAGTAATTAAAGTTGATAGGTTTCTCTACGATAATTTACCTAATGAATTTTACGATTTGGTAAGAAGTATGGATAAAGGAATTGATGATGACGAGGCAAAGCGGTTAATAAAGAGATTATCTAAACTTGCGAATAAACATATTGACATTCCATACATCCCTGAATCAATGGAATATGTTGCTATACGTTTAGTTATAGGTGTTATAATTAATGCGGCTAGAAAACAATGGGATATGCACAAGGCAAAAGATAATGCTCTTGCAATGAATATCCCAAGTAATGAAAACGCTTCTGAACTAGAACTTGAAGGAATGATTTCGTAAATAACGAAATGCTAACACTAGTAACCGTTGCACAAGTCTTAAATTTTGAGAAAGATGAAGTGATATAAGCCCTTTTTAGGACTTTTGTTTTTTGGGTCAGTTAGTAATTTGTAGATTTTTTAAGTTCTTAAAATTGCTTGCTAAACTCCAAACTAAACTATCGATTAGTAAAATCCTTACCGCTCCCAAATTAACTTCTTTCCAAAGCCTAAGGTATTGTCGGTCATTTTAATGTAAGCAAGTTCAATTCCCCAGATGGGTGCAGGTTTAGCTTTTGCAAAGGGGAACTTTTTGTAATAGTGCTTATAAAAAACTTTTTCCTGCTCTTTATCAGGCTTAATAAATGTTCCGGTAAACTGAATACCCTGTATTTTAGCCACTGTAGTTACATCGGTAGAAATGGTGCCAGCAACCGTTTTATTGGTTAATGCATCACTTAAATGTCTGGTTGCTTTGTCCGATAAAAAAATGAGCAATTGATTTTCTTCATCAAATACATAAAAACAGAGGGCACAATAAGGCACATTATTCACACAAGTGGCCAATGTTAGCACCTTGTTATCGGTAATGTATTTTACTATTTTTTTATCCATAATGAGCAGCTAATTAGAGTGCAAAAATGATAACTATTTTTAAATAAAAAAATTGAATTGGCTAATCGTTCCTTAACAAGCTTATTTTATTAACTTTGCCTTCCAAAATTTTAAAGTAAATGATTAAAGTAACATTACCCGATGGGGCGGTTAAAGAATATCAGGCAGGCGTTACTGCTATGGATATTGCTATGAGTATTAGTGAAGGATTGGCCAGAAATGTAATTTCTGCCAAAGTAAACAACAAAACAGTTGAAGTAACAACGCCTATTACCACCGATGCCAATGTTACCTTATTTACTTTTAATGATGATGAAGGGAAAAAAGCATTTTGGCATTCTTCTGCCCACATTATGGCACAGGCACTAGAAAAATTATATCCCGGCATTAAGCTAACCATCGGTCCAGCCATCGAAAATGGTTTTTATTACGATGTGGACAGTGGTGAGCAAACCATCAGAGAAGAAGACTTTAAAAAAATTGAAGATACGTTTTTAGAACTGGCTCGTGAAAAAGCCGATTTTAAAATAAAACCTATTAGCAAAGCTGAAGCCTTGGCTAAATATAAAAAAGAAGGCAACGAGTACAAAGTAGAGTTAATCGAAAATCTGGAAGATGGAGAAATTACCTTCTGCGACCATTCCGATTTTACTGACCTTTGTCGTGGTGGACACATTCCGAATACCGGAATAGTAAAGGCTTTTAAAGTAATGAGTGTTGCCGGAGCTTACTGGCGTGCTGATGAGAACAACAACCAATTGGTAAGAGTTTACGGCATTAGTTTTCCGAAACAAAAAATGCTAACCGAATACCTCGAAATACTGGAACAAGCCAAACTACGCGACCACCGCAAATTGGGCAAGGAACTGGAACTGTTCACTTTTTCGCAAAAAGTAGGACAAGGTTTGCCATTGTGGTTACCAAAAGGTACTGCCCTACGTGATCGTTTAGAGAATTTTTTGAAAAAAGCTCAGCTCGAAGCCGGTTATTTACCAGTAATGACTCCTCATATCGGGCATAAAGATTTGTATGTTACTTCAGGCCATTACGCCAAGTATGGTGAAGATTCGTTCCAACCCATTAAAACACCGAATGAAGGAGAAGAATTTTTCCTAAAACCTATGAATTGTCCTCATCACTGTGAGATTTACAATTCTTCGCCACGATCATATAAAGATTTGCCTTTAAGATATGCAGAGTTTGGAACTGTTTACCGTTACGAACAAAGTGGTGAGTTACATGGTTTAACCAGAGTAAGGTGTTTTACCGTTGACGATGCACATATTTTCTGCCGACCCGACCAGATTGTGGATGAGTTTAAGAATGTGATTGATTTGGTATTGTATGTTTTTAAAACATTCAACTTTAGCGAATATGTAGCTCAAATCTCGTTAAGAGACCCTGATAACAAGGATAAATATATTGGTAGTGATGAAAACTGGGAAAAAGCTGAACAGGCTATTATCTCTACTGCTGCCGAAAAAGGTTTGAATACAATAGTAGAAACAGGCGAAGCTGCATTTTATGGTCCTAAGCTGGATTTTATGGTTAAAGATGCTCTGGGAAGACAATGGCAACTGGGAACCATTCAGGTAGATTATAATTTACCCGAGCGATTTGAACTGGAATACAAATGCAGTGATAATGAAATGCACAGACCTGTTATGATACACCGTGCACCCTTTGGTTCTATGGAAAGATTTGTGGCTGTGCTGATTGAACACTGTGCCGGAAATTTCCCTTTATGGTTAACTCCCGACCAAATTGCCATATTACCAGTTAGTGAAAAATTTAATGAATCGGCACAAAATATTTTAAATTCGCTAAATAATTACGATATTCGCGGCTTTGTAGATGATCGCAACGAAAAAGTAGGAAGAAAAATAAGAGATTCCGAAATTAAAAAGGTGCCATTTATGATAATTATTGGTGAAAAAGAAGTTGAAAGCAACTCATTATCAGTAAGAAAGCATAGCGAAGGAGATTTAGGAACATTTACACTTGAAGCTTTTGCTGATTTAGTAAGCAATGAAATTGAAAAAAATTTAAACAGTTAAATTAATAAATAATATAATTAAAGGAGGATTAAGTCATAGCTAGAGATTTTCAATATAGAGGTAGAAAGAGATACGGGAAAGAAGCACTTCATAAAATTAACGAAAAAATTCTCGCAAGAGAAGTAAGAGTAATTGCCGAAGGAGTAGAACCTGAAGTTTATCCTATTTCTAAAGCCTTGCAAATGGCAGAGGAATATGGTCTTGATTTAGTTGAGATTTCACCTAATGCAAACCCTCCGGTATGTAAAATTATTGATTATAAGAAGTTTCTTTACAATCAGAAAAAGAAACAAAAAGAAATAAAAGCAAAGGCTCAGAAAGTTGTTCAGAAAGAAATAAGGTTCGGGCCAAATACAGACGATCATGATTTTGATTTTAAAGCAAAACATGCCCGTAAGTTTTTAGAAGATGGAGCAAAAGTAAAAGCATTTGTGTTCTTTAAAGGAAGATCAATAGTGTATAAAGAAAGAGGACAGATTCTTTTATTAAAATTGGCTCAGGATTTAGAAGATATTGCCACAGTAGAAGCTTTACCTAAAATGGACGGAAAAAAAATGTTCATGTACCTGACTCCTAAAAAGAAAAAAAAGTAAATAATTTAATAACAATAGAGTATGCCAAAAATGAAAACCGGTTCCAGTGCAAAAAAAAGATTCCGATTAACTGGTACGGGGAAAATTAAAAGGAAACATGCTTTTAAAAGTCACATTTTAACAAAAAAAACGACTAAGCAAAAGCGTAATTTAACTAAATTCACTGTTGTAGATAAAACAGATAAAAAAAGCATTAAATCACAATTGTGCATTTAAGTACAGCAAATGTTTACCTTAAATCGGTTAACGTAAATTAAAAAGTTAAAAAACCAGGTAATTAGTTTAAAGATCACAGCAAATTGTGGCACTAACTATCAAAAAACGTAAAAAAAATGCCAAGATCAACAAATTCAGTAGCTTCAAGAGCTAGAAGAAAAAGAGTTATGAAACTCGCCAAAGGTTACTTTGGTAGAAGAAAAAATGTATGGACCGTATCAAAAAACGCTGTTGAAAAAGCAGGTGTTTATGCATACACCGGTAGAAAACAAAAGAAAAGAAACTTTAGAGCATTATGGATTCAACGTATTAATGCCGGTGTAAGAGAACACGGTATGTCGTACTCTAAATTTATGGGAGAAGTAACTAAGAAAAATATTAAACTAAACAGAAAGGTTTTAGCTGATTTAGCAATGAACCATCCAGAAGCATTTAAAGCAGTAGTTGATACTGTAAAAAAATAAAGTTTAAAAAACTATATTAAAAAGGGAAACAATAATTGTTTCCCTTTTTTTGCCTTTAAACCTATCCTATGAAAAACTTTATTAAAAACTTACCCAAAGCAGAATTACATTTACACATTGAAGGAACCTTAGAGCCTGAATTACTCTTTGAAATTGCTCATCGAAATAATATTCCTATAAAATATAAATCTGTTGATGAACTCAAAAAAGCATATTCTTTTGATTGCTTGCAAGATTTTTTAGATATCTATTGCCAGGGGGCCAAGGTGCTAATTAAGGAAAGAGATTTTTATGATTTAACTTACAGCTATCTTAAAAAATGTGCTGAACAAAATGTTCGTCACACAGAAATAATGTTCGATCCACAAACGCATACTCAAAGAGGTGTAGCTTTCGAAATTATAATTAACGGAATAAGTAAGGCTGTTAAAGATGCCGAAGAACATTTTAACGTTTCTGCTTTATTGATAATGAGCTTTTTAAGACATTTATCGGAAGAAGAGGCTTTTAAGACATTGAATGAAGCACTTCCTCACAAACATAAAATTACTGCTGTGGGTTTAGATTCATCAGAAAAAGGAAATCCACCATCTAAATTCACCAAGGTTTTTGAGGCTGCTATAAAAGAAGGATTTATTCCTGTAGCACATGCAGGCGAAGAAGGGGATGCTGATTACATTTGGGAAGCAATAAACATATTAAATGTACAAAGGATAGACCATGGCAATAATTGTCTTCAGGATAGTAATCTGGTTCAAGAAATTATAAATAGAGACCTGGCATTAACCATTTGCCCATTATCAAATATAGCATTACAAGTGGTAAAAAATCTTGTAGATCATCCCCTAAAAAAGAAAATTGATTTAGGACTAAAAACAACTATTAATTCTGACGATCCAGCCTATTTTGGTGGGCATATTAATGAAAATTATTTAGCCACTCAAAAAGCACTAGACCTAAACAAAGAGGATTTATATCAATTGGCCCATAATTCTTTTCAATATTCTTTTTTAGCAAAAGATAAAAAAGAAAGATTATTGTTGGAGTTGGAACAATTTTATTATGAAAATAATTCTTAATCAGGAAAAGGAAATAAAAGAATTTCTATTATTACACCTCTCCTATAATTGTTAGAGACAATTTTGACCTCTACTCAAGGAGAAGAATATTTGGACACCCCAAGGCAGAGCCTAGTGAATTCTTTTTGATTAAACTATTTTAATCTCTCAAAAATACTTGCTACTGCAGGGCATATTTCGGTATTTTTTAAAGAAATAGCTAACACCTGGTAAAAGCGTTTTCGATTAGTATGCGGATATTCTTTACAGGCAAGTGGTCTGCTTTCATACACCGAACAATAATTATCCTCTCCCAAAAATGGACAGGGAGCACTGGTAAACACATAATCATTGTCTGAATCTTTTTGTAAATATTGAGCAATAAGTTGTGAAGGTTTCATTTTTAAGTGCTTGGCTAACCGATCAATATCACGTTCATAAATAGCAGGGCTGGTGGTTGTACAACAATTGGCACATTCCAGACAATCAATTTCCTCAAAAACTTCATCATGCAATTGATGCACTTCATCATCAAGGCTTTTGGGTTTAGTACGTTTAAGTTTCTCTACCAGAGTCTTGTTCTCCTTTTTATGTTTTTCGGCTAATTGAAGCTTTTTTTTAAATTTTTCGTCCATCATAATCTCTATTTCATGGTCTATTCAACAATTAAAAATATTCAATCATCAATTTTTAATCGCTCTAGTTATTTCTCTTTTCCCGGGTGGACCAGGTAAATTCTCTATCATAAAACCAACTTCTTTTAAGGTTCTTTTTACACTTCCTTTAGCACAATAAGTTACTATAATTCCTCCTTTTTCCATGCAACTGTACAATTTCTCAAACACCTTTTTGGTCCACATTTCCGGTTGAACCTTTGGAGCAAAAGCATCAAAATAGATCAAGTTAAACTTTTCTATTGAATGATATTCATTAACATCAATCTCTAATTTTTTCAATTGAAATGAGTCGGTAATTTTTTGGTCGCCTCCCCACTCTACTTTATGTAACAGCCAAAAAAGATGTTTATCATTTTCATTAGATTGAAGCTCTTTTGTATAGTTTAATTTTTGAACAATTTCGTCTGTTAAAGGAAAGGTTTCCAATGTTGTGTAATTAACTTTCTTCTTTGATTTTTTAGCTGCCATTAAACTGAGAAAAGCATTCAGCCCTGTACCAAATCCAATCTCTAAAATTTTTATTTTATCTTTTTCTATATAGTTGAATCCGGCATCAATAAAAATATGTAACGACTCCTGTATGGCTCCGTTAACCGAATGATAGGTTTCATCAAGCCCTTTAACATACAAAGTATGAGAACCATCCGCAGTTATTTTAAGGCTTATTTTATTCAAAAAATAAATTAATGATAAATTTCATATATATTTATCTATATATGTGTATCTTTGTCAAAAAAATCAGAACTATGATAACACAAAAAGACCTTGACAAAAGTATGTCATTTGAAGATTACTACCAATTGGTTGAACGATTAGTTGGAGAAAATAGTGCTACAGGTGATGAACTTACAACAGAAAAAATCAACTATACCAAGCTAAATCTTGCCCGAATGAAAAGAATATTAAAGACTACACCTATTTCGGAAGAAGTTAGCAATACCGTAAAATGTCTGAACGAAAAATTAATCTGGGTTGTATTGGCAGAAAGCTGGTGTGGAGATGCTGCACAAAACCTTCCTGTTTTCGCAAAAATTACAGAAGCTAATCCAGCTATAAATCTTCGAATATTATTACGTGATGATAATCCTGATGTGATGAATCAGTACCTAACCAACGGAGGGAAGTCAATTCCTAAACTTATTTGTTTAGATGAAAACCTCAATGAATTAGGAACTTGGGGACCTCGCCCTAAATTTTTACAGGATTGGTTATATGAGTCAAAAAAAGATCCAAACCTTAATATGGCTGAATTGAAAGAACAATTTCAGGTTTGGTACACCAAAGATAAAGGGCAAACTCTACAAAAGGAAATGGTTATAGCGATGAAAGCCTGGGAAAATAAGGAATGTTTTAGTTTATCTTAAACTATGGTGCCTCATTTTTTGAATTGGGTTTAAAAATGTAGTTGATTTCTTGAGCTGATTTTTCTGGAGGATTATTTTCTTTCCAGAATTCATCTTCATCATTATCTTCCTCTTCCCAAATATGTTCTTTCTTTTGTGGTCCCTGTTTTTTATAGTAAATCGCTAAAACTATTCCAGCAATAAATCCCCATAAATGACCTTCAAACGATATTTTTACATCTATGGGTAAAATTCCCCAAACCAAACTTCCGTAAAGAAAAATGACAGCAAACGATAAGGCAATAAGTTGAGTATTTTTCCTGATAAATCCACTTACCAGCAGGAAAGAAAATAGTCCATACAATACTCCGCTTGCACCAATATGATAAGCCTCTCTGGCAGAAACCCATGTCCAAATACCAACCATCAAGTAAACCCAAAAGGTAACCTTTAATGCAATTTCTTTATAAAAATAAAAAAGAGCTGTTCCCATAATTAATAATGGTATCGAATTATTAAACAGGTGATTAAAATCACCGTGAATTAAAGGAGAACAAATTATGCCATAAAGTCCTTTAGCTGACCTTGGAAAAATACCGAATCGTGTAAAATCAAGTTCAAAAACAAATTGTACAAAATGGACTATACCTATTGCTACGACAAACAACAAAGGATAAAATAGGGCATTTATGAGTTTATGTTTTTCCTTTTTTTCCAACGTTTTATAGGATTATCGATTATCGTACCAATGTAACTTTGTCAGTTATACGTTAAAAGATGTTAAGAAATCGAAGATTTCGTAATTTTTCTTACATTTGGTAATATCTTTAAATTATGAAAGCTCAGGTTATTTTATTGTTTTTACTTGTTTCATTAGTTAGTACTAAGGGGTTTTCCAATAACAATGATGTTAAACAGGATGGCAAAAAAGCGGTGAAAACAAAATATGAGTTCAACATATTTAAATTCGTTTCTTTAGATACTGAAAAAGAATCGACTGATTCTTTAAAAACAAATCCAGCTACCACTCTTTATATCAAAAGAAAAGAAGATTAATTAATTTATTTTATTCCGCGTTGTTTTTTAATGTTTTCGTAGGCTTCCTTCACTTTTTGGAATTTTTGCTTAGCTGATTTTGCATATTCTTCTCCCATGTGGCTTACTTTATCAGGATGGTATTTAATTGCCATTTTGCGATATGCTTTCTTAATTTCTTCATTGCTAGCACTTTTATTAATCTCCAAAATTTTATAATTAGCATCCGTACTTTTAATAAACA
>CAYRAD010000065.1:0-9374 GCA_964422135.1 uncultured Vicingus sp. | reverse complement strand
CACTAAAAGAGAAAATGGTGTGTCGTACAAAACGGTATTGTGTCCAACCATTAAATCCAACCCCAACTCTTCACACCTATCTTCAACCAATGGGGCACAAACCAATCCTCGTCCATGCGTTACCATAAAATTTATAACATCAGGAGTAACATTTCTAGCTGCCGTAACAAAGTCTCCTTCATTTTCTCTATCTTCATCATCCACAACAATAATTATCTTCCCAGCCTGAATATCAGCAATTGCTTCTTCAATTTTATTTAACTTTGTCTCCATTAATAGTGTATTTTGCAACAAAGTTAGGAATTTGTTGAGAAGTGATAACGCAATTAGTTAATTTATTAGACTGATTTCAATCATATTAATATTACATATTAAAAAAATTAAATAATGCCAAGAGTGTTAGCAATAGATTATGGTAGTAAAAGAGTTGGAATTGCTGTAACTGATGAATTACAAATTATTGCAAGCGGTTTAACCACTGTTCATAGTAAAGATCTTATAGCTTTTTTAGAGACTTACTTTAGTGAAAACGAAGTGGAATGTATTGTTGTTGGAGAAGCATTTGATTTAAAGAACAACCCTTCAAAATCAGCCAGATTTATTGAGCCTTTTGTAAAACATTTAAGTAGAAAATTCCCTAGCATAAAAATAGCTCGGATAGATGAGCGTTTTACCTCTAAAATGGCCTTTCAGACAATGATAGATAGTGGCTTAAAGAAAAAAGCCAGACAAAACAAAGCGCTAGTCGATGAAATAAGTGCAACAATAATTTTACAAAGTTATTTAGAACAAAAACAACGTTTTTAAGAATTTTTTATATATTCGTTATGTTAACTAAACCATAACTTATGAAATTTAAAATAACTCCAAATTCTATTACATATCCTGAAGTAACAGAAAAATTACAAGCTAAATTTCCCAATTATACGTTTAAAATGAGAGGGAAACAATTTTTAGTATGTAGTCAATCAAGTTCAATCGGAGCAAACATCATTATTAGAAAAGGCAACTTTAACATTGTTGGAAACTTCCCTTCGGTTGGAGCTACGATGATATTTATGCTTTGTGTTGTATTGTTAGGCTTTTTACTTCCAATCATTATATATTTTGCTGCTTTCCATTCTAAAATGAAAAAACTGGAAACTGAAATTGGTACTTTCCTTAAAGAAGAATACGAATCAAAAAACACTTAAAGAAACGATCTTTATGTAATCATCTCCCTAGTGCTTTTGAAAAAACAAATAAGTTGTTCACATTTTTTTGACAAAAGGTTGTGTAATTACTAAAGTCTATACACCAATTATCTTAACCGATCAGCGGCTCTAACCAATTTCTCATCTTTCTTTATAAAATGGATAGCCAAATAAGTAAAAATTAAAGAAACAACTGGTATTATTGCCCCCAATTTAAAGTTTACTAACACATCATTTGCATTAGGTCCTATTGCAGTTTTTGCAACATCATTGTACATTACAATAGCAGCAATTTGTAAAGCAATCAATAGGATATTAAGCTTAGCCAATTTTATTTGCAACTGACGATTTTTAAAAAGGATAATAATAATTAAACCTAAAACAACAATTAATCCTTCCAGTACTCCTACCCCCATATTTTTTGACAAAACCTCAGTCATTTCAGCACCTATGTATGTATTATAAGCTTTCATTATATAAATCGTATTATTCCCGGTAAATGACAATATTGGTACAAAAGAAAATGCGATTCCTAAAATGACTACTAAAGCTAAAAATACTGTTTGAATTCGTTGTATCATAATCAAAAATTTTAGCAAAGGTAAACATCTCGAATAAACAATAAAATGTTAATGAATTCATTTTAATAGTTATTCTTGTTTTAAAAGATGTTTTAAATTTGGTTCTTATGATTAAGAAAATACCCAACTGGTTAAAAAATAGATATGCATTAACCGTGCTTATCTTTTTTATATTCTTGTTTTTTATTGATCAGAATAACATTATAACTCAATACACTTACCGTTCTCAACTTAATAATTTTAAAAAGGAAAAAGAATACTTTAATCAGGAAATTGAAAAAACAAGAAGAGAACTCGAAGAATTAACTACCAACCCTGTTTCATTGGAAAAATTTGCCCGGGAAAAATATTTCATGAAAAAAGACAACGAAGAGGTTTTTGTTTTTACTACAGATAAATAATATTTTATTAAAAAAGGTATTTAGTTTTCTTCCGAATATTTCTTAATATTTTAATATCTTTGTCTGTTAGCTAATGGGGTATTATTAATGGGATTGTTTAAAGATTTTGATAAGGTAAATTATCAGGAATGGTACGACAAAATTATTGTTGATTTAAAAGGTAAAGATTACGAGGAAACTTTAGTCTGGAATTCTGAGGAAGGAATAAAAGTTCAGCCTTTTTATAATAGCAGCATTTTTGCAAATAATACTTCTTTTGTTTCAACTCCCATAAAAAAATCTGACAACTGGAAAATCAGGGAAATCATCCAAATTAATTCTATCAAAGAAGCCAACCTGAATGCAATTAATGCATTGAAAGGTGGTGCAAATTCTCTTCTGTTTATTGGTGAGGTAAATAATAAAGAGGAATTAAACGAACTGTTACAGGATGTTGAAACAGCTATTATTGACGTTCATTTTTACAATCCCGAACTTAGCCATATAAGCAAACTCATTCATCCCAAAAACTTCGTTGTAAGCTATGATTTTCTAGGAGAAATTTTTACAACAGGAAGATGGTATTCCAACAAAGAAAATGACATTAATGAACTGGCATCTGTAATTACACAGAATAAATCTCTAAAAACGATTACAGTAAAGGGAACTAATTTTTGCAATTCAGGTGCTACACTGATTCAAGAGCTTGCTTTTAGCTTAAACCAAGCTGTTGAATATTTTAATTTACTAACTGATAAGGGAATAGGTGTAAACCAATTAGCCAATAAAATCCAGTTTAATTTTGGCATAAAAACCAACTATTTTTTTGAAATTGCCAAATTACGAGCTGCCCGCTTGTTGTGGAAAATGATACTAAAAAAGTACCAGGTTGGTGAGTCAGAAAACATGTTCATCCATTCTGAAACTTCGGATTCTAACATTACCAAAGAAGACAGCCACCTGAACATTCTGAGAACAACTACCGAAGCTATGTCTGCAATTATTGGTGGATGTGACAGTTTATCTATTTTACCTTATGACAAAACAGTTGATTTCTCTGAAAGAATTGCCAGAAATATACAACTTATTCTTAAAGAAGAAGCCTTTTTGGATAAAGTAAAAAATCCTGCAGATGGCTCTTACTACATTGAACAACTAACTGATGAAATAGCAGAAAAAACCTGGCTTCTATTTAAGGAAGTAGAACAAAAAGGTGGATTTTTAGCTTGTGTTGAGAATAATTTTATTAAAGCTCAAATCGGAAAAACTGATTAAAAAGGGATAGAAGAAAAATTACTAATGAGCGAAGAAATAAAAATAATAAGAACCGAAAAGTGTAGTGTAGGTACCATTACTCTACGAAGTGATAAAATTTTGATGTTTAAACCATTTGATGGTATTAATACTTGTAATGTAAAGGAATTGGAAGAGATGTACACCATTTTTATGGATATTACAAAAGGGATTCCTCATCCATTTTATTCCGATAATTCAAATATAAAAAGTTTTGGTTCTGAAGAAAGAGCATATGTATGTGCTAATTTTCATCATTTTGCAATAGCATCTGCAATAAAAGAAAACTCAGCAATTGTTCGATTTATCACTTCTTACATGGTTTATTTAAATAAGCCCAAAATTCCTTTAAAGTTATTTAAAACAGAAAATGATGCTGTAGTTTGGTTAAAATCATTAATAACAGATTAATATGAAGCCAGATTTTTCTAACATAGTGTACAATAATATAGAAAAAAGGGAGCGTAAAAACTCTTCTGAAACATGGCTAACTGCTGAAAAAATTGACGTAAAAAATATTTATTCTCTTCAGGACGTTGAAGATTTTGATCATTTGGGATTTGCTGCCGGAATTGCTCCTAATCTAAGAGGTCCCTATTCCACTATGTATGTTATGCGTCCTTGGACTATAAGGCAATATGCTGGGTTCAGTACGGCAGAAGAATCCAACTCATTTTACAGAAGAAACTTGGCTGCAGGACAAAAAGGCTTATCGGTCGCTTTTGACCTTGCCACCCATAGAGGCTATGATTCTGATCACGAACGTGTTACTGGCGATGTAGGTAAAGCAGGAGTTGCCATAGATTCTGTAGAAGATATGAAAATTCTCTTCGACCAGATTCCTTTGGATAAAATGTCTGTTTCCATGACCATGAATGGGGCTGTTATTCCCATTTTAGCATTTTATATTGTTGCTGCAGAAGAACAAGGAGTAAAACCTGTACAACTTGCCGGTACCATCCAAAATGACATCTTAAAGGAATTTATGGTACGAAACACTTTCATCTATCCACCACAACCTTCGATGCGAATAATTGCTGACATTTTTAAATACACTTCCAAAAATATGCCTAAGTACAATTCAATTAGTATTTCTGGTTATCACATACAAGAAGCCGGAGGAACCAATGACATTGAATTGGCATACACTTTAGCAGATGGATTAGAATACATTAGAACAGGAATTGCGGCAGGAATGGACATTGACACTTTTGCTCCCCGTCTTTCTTTTTTCTGGGGAATTGGCATGAACCATTTTATGGAAATTGCCAAAATGCGTGCTGCAAGAATGTTATGGGCTAAAATCGTAAAACAGTTCAATCCTAAAAATCCAAAATCATTAGCATTACGAACACACTCTCAAACTTCAGGTTGGAGTTTAACTGAACAAGATCCTTATAATAATGTTACCAGAACTTGTATAGAAGCAATGTCTGCTGCTCTTGGTGGAACACAATCTCTACATACCAATGCACTAGACGAAGCCATTGCTTTACCAACAGATTATTCAGCAAAAATAGCCCGTGATACTCAACTCTATATTCAGAAGGAAACTGAAATATGTAGAACTGTGGATCCTTGGGGTGGTTCTTATTATGTAGAAAGTTTAACCCACAATATTGCAGAAAAAGCCTGGAAATTGATTGAAGAAGTGGAAGAATTGGGAGGAATGGCAAAAGCAATTGAAAAAGGAATTCCTAAATTAAGAATTGAAGAAGCTGCTGCTCGTAAACAAGCCAAAATTGATGCTGGAAAAGAGATTATTATTGGTGTAAATCAGTATCAGGTTGATAATGATCAGGAATTCGAGATATTGGAAGTGGATAATAACAAAGTAAGAATTTCGCAAATAGAACGTCTGAATCGTATAAAAACCACAAGAAATAATGATAAGGTCATTGCTGCATTAAATAAAATTACCGAAATTGCCGAATCCAAAAATGGAAACTTATTGGAGGCTGCAATAGATGCAGCAAGAGAAAGGGCAACTCTTGGTGAAATTTCTGATGCCATGGAAAAAGTATTTGGAAGGTATCAGGCACAGATACGTTCAGTAAGCGGAGTTTATAGTTCAGTAGCTATGGAAGACAAGGATTTTATTAAAGCCAAAGAATTGGCTAATCAATTTGCAGCATTGGATGGCAGAAGACCAAGAATAATGGTTGCCAAAATGGGACAAGATGGACATGATAGAGGTGCCAAAATTATTTCTACATCATTTGCCGATTTAGGTTTTGATGTTGATATTGGCCCATTATTCCAAACGCCAGCAGAAGCAGCAAAACAAGCAGTAGAAAATGATGTGCACATATTAGGCGTGTCTTCTTTGGCTGCCGGACATAAAACATTGGTGCCTCAGGTAATTGAGGAATTAAAAAAGTTAGGTCGCGAAGACATTCTTGTAATTGTTGGTGGTGTAATTCCTCAACAGGATTATGATTACTTGTTTAAAGCAGGAGCCGTTGGTGTTTTCGGTCCGGGAACAAAAATCAGTAAAGCGGCACAAGAAATACTTAAAATTATGATTGATTCAGTCAATTAAAAAAAATAAAAAACTCAATTTAAATTAATACAAATAAATATTTACACGATGGATAGAAGGGCAATAAATCTTATAAAAATTCAAATTCTTTTTGTTTTACTGTTTAGTATCATAAGTTCAGTTAAAGCTCAAGATAAAATGTCTCCTGAATTACTTTGGAAATTAAATCGGGTTGCGGCAACAGGAATCTCTGATGATGGTAAATGGGTGGTATATTCTGTAACTTCTTATGATGTAATGGCTAACAAAAAAGAGACTAAACATTATAAAGTATCTCCTAATGGTGGTGAGCCGATTGAAGTTAAAGAATACAAAAATCTGGTAACGGATAAAAAAATATCTCATGATAAAAAACACCAATTAAGTGTAAAAGAAGTTAAAGAGAAATCTGTTTTCGGAACTGATTTTTATCCTGAATTAAAAGACGCCAAAGTTCAAATCTATGATAATCTAAATCAAAGACATTGGGATACATGGGAAGATGGAAAGTACAAGCATTTATTTGTACATGAATTGGATGATGAAAAAACTGACTCCATAGGAATAGATATTATGCCCAATGAACCTTATGACTGTCCACAACAACCCTTTGGTGGTGAAGACGATTACACTTGGAATCCGGATGGAACCAAAGTAATTTATGTTTGCAAAAAAAGTTATGGAACTGCTTATGCCATCAGTACCAATACAGATTTATATGAGTATGATTTAGCTACAAAAACCACAAAAAACTTAACCGAATATAATAAAGGTTATGACATTTCTCCATTATACTCTAGTAAAGGAGTTTTAGCCTGGCTTCAAATGGAAAAAGACGGTTACGAATCTGATAAAAATGACATCATTGTTATGTTAAATGGTAACCCCACAAACTTAACTAAAGATTGGGATGGCACTGTTAGTGGATTTTTATGGAGTAATGATGATTCAAAAATTTATTTTAATGCACCAATTAATGGTACAGTGCAATTATTTGAAGTAAACATTCCTAAAAAAGGAAATAAACCTGAAGTAAAACAAATTACTAAAGGTCAGTTTGATGTGAGAGGAATAATAGGGCAGACTGACAATAAGGTAATTGTATCCAGATCGGACATGAACCATGCATCAGAATTATTTGCTGTAGATTTGAAAAAAGGTGGTATGTCACAAATTACGCACGCAAATGATGCAATTTATAATAAAATAAAATTAAGTGATGTTAAAAAAAGGATGGTTACCACCACAGACGGGAAACAAATGCTTACCTGGGTAATTTATCCTCCGGATTTTGATCCAAATAAAAAATACCCTACCCTTTTATATTGTCAGGGAGGTCCACAGGCAGAAGTTTCTCAGTTTTATTCTTTTAGGTGGAATTTTCAGTTAATGGCTGCCAATGGCTACATCATTGTTGCTCCAAACCGAAGAGGTTTACCAGGATTTGGGGTAGAATGGAATGAACAAATTAGCACCAATTATGGTGGACAAAACATGAAGGATTACCTGTCAGCAATTGATGATGTGAGTAAAGAATCTTATGTGGATAAAAACCGGTTGGGCTGTATTGGTGCAAGCTATGGCGGCTATTCTGTTTATTATTTGGCAGGCATTCATGAAAATAGGTTTAAAACTTTTATTGCTCATGACGGAATTTTTGATACCAGAAGTATGTATGGCACAACTGAAGAAGTATTTTTTGTTCAACACGATTTAGGGGGAGCATACTGGAATAATGATGCAAAAAAAAGTTATTTGGATTATAATCCCGTTCTAAAAGTTGACAAATGGAATGCTCCAATACTGATTATCCAGGGAGGAAGAGATTACCGTGTCCCAATTGGCCAAGGATTAGCAGCATTTCAGGCTGCCCAACTAAGAGGTATAAAAAGTAAGTTGTTATTTTTCCCGGAAGAAAATCATTGGGTATTAAATCCACAAAATGGATTAATATGGCACCATGAATTTTTTGATTGGTTAAAAGAAACTTTGTAAGCAGATGAAAAATCTTGAACTTTTAATTGTATTTCTTTTAATAGTTTTTTCTGCAAAATCTCAGGGTATTGTTGGTAAATGGAAAACCATTGATGATGAAACGGGAAAAGAGAAGTCTATTGTTAAAATCTATAAAAAAGGTGATAAATACTTCGGTAAAGTAATTGACATTTTAAATCCTAATAAAAGGAATAATAAATGTACTGAATGTACAGATTACAGAAAGGATCAACCCATTTTGGGTATGGAGATTATAAAGAATTTAACTTTTGATGCCGATGATAAAGAATATTCAGATGGTACAATTTTAGACCCTAACAACGGAAAAGTTTACGATTGTAAGCTATGGTTGGAAAACAAAAACACTTTAAATGTTAGAGGTTATATTCTTTTTTTCTTTAGAACTCAACAATGGTTAAGGGTTGAGTAAATCAAAAAAATCCAAATTTATTTCTAATTATTCAAAATTTTAGAAATACCAAAAACCTCATTTTTGGCACAAAACTGAAAGTTTTTCAACCGTTAAATAAAAAAATGAGCACCTTTAGTTTTTCATAAGTTGAATGATTATATTTACTTAATTATTAGCTGAATTTGGGTTTTCATTTTTATGTTTAATCAAGTGATTCTATTTTATGAATTCATATTGATACAATAGATTTTATTTATTCTAAAGAAAATTAATATTGGGGTTACATCAACAAGTTAGAGGTTTAATTAAATACGTTTTGTTCTTGGTTCTTAACATAGGTGCCGTTAACATGTTTATTGCGCAAAATGAAAACAAGCATTATAATAAGAGTGTTGAATTATATAATGCAGAGAAATATAAAAAGTCGTTAATAGAAATTAATAAGGCAATAGAACAGGACCCAAATGTAGCTCAATATGTATCTTTTAAAGGTAAAATACTATATGAAATAAATGAAGACCTTGCTGAGTTTTTTAGTTATTTAACAAAAGCTATTGATATAGAACCAAACTCTCCTATTCCTTTAATTAACAGGGCTTATTATTATGAACAAATAAACGAGTATCAGGATGCAATTTTGGATTATAATGATGCCTTGAAAAAAGAAAATGTGGATAGTACTTTAATTAGCATTTATATCAATAGAGGTGGTGTTTATACTAAAATTCAAAAACCGGAACTTGCATATGATGATCTAATGAAGGCTTTCCAATTGGATTCAAACGATGTTGGTGTACTTAATAATTTGGCAATGTGTCTGGAAGGATTAGGGAAGAAAGAAGAATCTAACAAATTATTTCTAAGAATGATCGAAATAGATTCTTTATTTTCCCCTGCATGGTTAAATCTTGGATTTCAGGCATCCTTAAGGGAAGAATATCCATTGGCTTTAAAATTTTTAAATAAAGCTAATAACTTAGACCCCAACCAGCCATATAC
>CAYRAD010000064.1:0-9541 GCA_964422135.1 uncultured Vicingus sp. | reverse complement strand
AATTCAAGAACCTATTACTGGAAACGAACAAGAAGTTGTAAAAAATTCTGAAGAAAAACCCCAAGAAACAATAGAAAATAGTGGAGAAAATATTACAGAAATAATCGAAGAAAATCCAACCTTAATAGAAGAAAGTAACATTAGTGTAAATGAAAGTATTGAAGAAAATACCACAATAATTAATGAAACAATCAATAGCACAACAATTAATGAAAGTATTGAAGAAAATATCACAACAACTAATGAAACTATTAATGAAACAATCAATATTACAGAAGGAAATGTTACTATAATTGAACAAAATATTAATGTAAGTATAAATGAAACTAATTTAGAAAATAATATTACAATAACTGATGAAAATATTAAAAAAAACATAACAGTAAATCTTGACAAACTTTCAAGCGGACAATTTGACGCGGTTATTGGAAATTCTGTTAAATGGAAAAAAGAAATTGAGATAAAAACAGGGAATGAATCCATTGACATGTTAGAAATAGAACTTCCAATCATGGCAGGTAATGTTTCTGTTAAAAAATTTAATAAACAAACAGGAGAAAAAGAAGAGATAAAACCAGATATTAAAAATGAAAAAGATATAGAAGAAATTGAACAATCTTCAGAAATTGAAAAAGAATTTTCTAAAAATTTTATGAATTTTTTTATACCTATAACAGGAAATATTATTGAAACAACTCAAAATGATAATGTTTTAATTGAAATTAATGAAGTTGAAGATCAAGATGTTTTTGAAATAGAATATTACACTGAAGCTCCTCATTCTGAAGAACAAATTATTTCAAAGAATAATAAAAAAGTAAATGTTATTGGTTCAGAAGAGGTTCATTATAAAAATATACTTAGTTATACTGAACTACCCTATCAAATTCCAAAAACAACAAACATAAATCTATATTGGATTGTTAATGATACTAAAAAACAAGTTAATTTTGAATCATTTGATCTTGATGAAGATGGTTTATTAGATTATATTTCTTGGATTGTTCCCTCTTTAAGCAATCAAACCTATGAAATTGTTTTAATTACAGGTGCCCAACATCTAAATGAAAATAGAACTTTTATTGAAGATGTTTATGATTTAGTTAAAGAAAGAGATCAAAATTGGACAAATGAAATTCCTGCAGACCATTATATTAGAGTTACTTTTGAAGAAAATTTAACTTCTGAAAATGATATTACAATTTATGCTAAAAGTAATTATTCAGATTCTTCTATTGAAGTTTATGAAGAAAACAGCAATGATTTAATTGCACAATTTGAAACAATTAGTGAAGATAAAAAATATCAAATCATTTTAAGCAGTTTAAATGAAACTCAAGATACTTTTGATTTAAAAATTATTGGAAATCCTATTGAATTTGATTATATTGTTGACCCTTTTTCAGGAGCTGGTGCGGGAAATTCTACAAGTCCCTACAATATTACTAATTGTACACAACTTCAAGAAATGGAAAATAATCTTAGTGCACATTTTCAGTTAGTTAATAATATTGATTGTACAAATACTACTAATTGGAATTATAATGTCTCTGGATATTATATGGGTTTTAATCCTGTTACTACATTTACTGGTAATTTTAATGGTAATAACTATAATATTACTGGTTTATATCTTAATCGTTATTTTATTACTTATTCTGGTTTATTTGGTACTGCCACTAATGCCGTTATAGGTAATGTTTCTCTTATAGATGTAAATATTACAGGACATTATGTTGGTGCTTTAGTAGGTCATAGTGCATTTTCCAATATTTCTAATGTCTTTATTTCTGGTAATGTTACAAGTTTAATAGCGGGAGGTATAGCTGGAGGTTTAACTAGTCTAAACCAAGGAACCATTGATAATTCAAGTTCTAGTGTTACAATCTATTCTATAATTAAATCAGGAGGTTTAGTTGGTTACAATATAGGTAATATTTATAATTCTTCAGCTTCCGGAAATATAATAAGAGCATCTGGTAATTTTGGAGGAGGTTTAGTTGGAGAAGCAAGTACAAGTAGTTATATTAGTGGGAGTTTTGCAACTGGAAATGTAACTGGTGTAGCTAAACTTGGGGGTTTAATAGGGGGTCAAACAAGAGGAACTGTTATTGATTCTTATGCTACCGGAAATGTAACTGGTACTTCTAATTATATAGGTGGTTTATCAGGTTATATTACAACTAGTCCAGCTATTAATAATAGAACTTTTGCAACTGGTGCAGTTATTGGAAGTTCTACAGTAAATGGTTTAACATATAATGCAGGAGGGGGAGCCATTTGTACTAATTCTTTTTGGGATACTGAAACTTCTGGTCAATCTACCAGTAGTTGTGGTACTGGTTTAACAACATCACAAATGTATAATAAAACAAGATATGAAGATGCTGGTTGGAATTTTTGTTTTGGTGTAATAGAGGGAACATGGGCAATTGATGATGGTTATTCTTATCCTTGTTTGAATCGGGAACAACCTTTCTGTGGTTGTCTTTATGTGGGTCTTAATCTTACAGAACCCAGTAGTCCACAAAATTTTGCTATCAACCAAACATTTAATACTACTTCAAATGTTACGGCATTTCAAAATGTAACTAACTGTAATGTTACCATTTCCTTTTCAAATGAATCTATAATTAACCTTACTACTGGAGAAACTTATACGCATAGTTTAGGTGATATGACAAAAGGACAATCTAATTTAACCACTTGGAATACTAGTGGTATTGCTGTAGGTTCTAGTAACATCTATTCAAATGTTGTTTGTACAGAAGGAAGTTATAGTGATAAAGCCACAAATCTTTCAGTTTATCCTTCCATAACACCAGTTTACAATATTACGGATTGTGATGAATTGCAATATATGAAATTTAATCTTTCAGGAAACTATAGTTTAGGAAATAATATTGATTGTTCAAACACAAGTAATGTTTCAAATTGGCTATATCATAGTGGATTAGGTTTTGAACCTGTTGGTAGCTCTTCAACACCATTTACAGGAAATTTTAATGGCCAAGGTTATGATATTAGTTATATGTTTATTAATCGTTCTTCTACAAATTATATAGGTTTGTTTGGTTATGTAAATAATAGTGAAATTCGAAATTTTGATTTAGTTGATTTTAATGTAACTGGAACGAATTATGTTGGTGGTTTGGCTGGATATATAAAAAACAGCAATATTTCTAATAGTTCTTCCACCATAATCAAAATAACTGGAACGAATTACGTTGGTGGTTTGGCTGGATATACGGGAAATAGTAACATCACCAATTCTACTCTTTCAGTAGAAGTTTCAGGAGCAGGAAGTATAGGTGGTTTAATTGGATTGACAGGAACAGGAACTGTTATTAACTCTCATACATCAGGAAATGTAACAGCAACTTCCACATATTCTGGAGGATTAATAGGAGATAGTTCTGTAGGAATTATTAATTCTTCTTCGTCTGTTAAAGTGGAAGGATCTTCTTATGTTGGAGGTTTTGCGGGAACTTCTAAAGGCAGTATTAATAATAGTTTTTCTTCAGGGAATGTTAGTGGTAGTTCAATTGTTATTTCAGGTTTTGTTGGTTGGAATCAAGATAATATTAATAATTCATATGCAACTGGAAATTCAACCGGTTCTTCTTATGTAAGTGGTTTTGTTGCTTATACTACAGGAGGAATTATTTATAATTCCTATACTATTGGAAATGTAACAGGAAATTCTAATTTAGGTGGTTTTGTTGCTTTGGCTGTTGGAGGAACTTGTTCTAATTCCTTCTGGAATAATCAAACTTCCGAACAAACAACAGATGCTTGTGGAGGAGGAACTAGTGCAAACACAACACAAATAATGAAAACAAAAACAACTTTTACAAATTCAAATTGGAGTTTTTGTAGCAATTCAAATACTTGGGCTATTAATGATACTACTGGTTACGATAGTTATCCTTGTTTAGATTGGGAATATGATTATTGTGGTTGTCCAGGTACTTCTACTGTAGAGGTTTGTGATGGTATTGATAATGATTATGATACACAAATAGATGAAGGTTTAGGTCAAACCACTTGTGGTACTGGAGCTTGTCAAGTTACTACAAATAATTGTATAGGAGGAGTAACTCAAACTTGTACTCCTGGAACTCCTATTGCTGAAATTTGTGATGGTATTGATAATGATTGTGATGGATTGATAGATGAATATGGGGTTTGTGGGGGCCCTCCACCACCAGAAGAATTACCTAAAAAAGATTTCACAGTAGAGCCAGCATTAATAGAAACTACATTAAACAAAGGAGATCAAGAAACAGAAGAACTCACAATTACTAATACAGGGCAATTGCCTTTAAATTTATATATTAGTTTAACAGGTCCTGAAGAGTTTATTACATTAGATAAAGATTTTACTAGTCTAGCACCTGAAGAATTTACAATAGTTAATGTTGATTTTAATATTCCAGAAGATGCCATTCTAGACACTTATACATGGACTGTCACAGTTTCTGAAACACCTCCTCGAACAGAAATAGTTGAGGTTCAAAGAACAATTACTGGACAAGCAGTAGATGCTGCACCGTCTTTAGCAGTAGAAACTAATGAAGTAGATGTTCTTAGCCTTGAAGAAATTTCTCTTCCTTTAACAAAAACTGCCAATATTATTCTTCATATTGAAGAAAAAAATTTAATATTTGATATTACAAAAAAAAGATTAGGTAACATAAAAGAAAATATAAAAAGCTTTAGATATTTATTTAAAGATTTACCAAAAGATTCTAAATTAACTATAGGGATTGCAGCAATAGTCTTATGGTTATTTTTATTATTATTACTTTTAATTTATTTCATAATTAGAAAATATGTTAAAATAAGAAATAAGTTAGCAGGTTATAAAAGTAGAGAAGAAAAAATTGCAGAAATTAATAAACTAAAAAGAGATTCATTAAGAAAAAAAGGAAACATATTTGAAAAGTTTGTAGAAAATGCCGCTTTATCTGTAGCTGAAGCAGATATTGAAGGAAAAGAAAAAAGGAAAAAATTAGAAAAAAAAGACCATGAAAGAACAAACACTAAAAAAGACCATAAAGAAGATTACAAAAAAACTTTAGAGCAATTAGAATCTGGAAACTTTTTTTAATATTATTTTCTTCCTTCTAAATCTAAATAAGATTTAGCTTGTCCTAAGAATTCGTTACAATCTCCAATTAATTTTTCTTCAATTTTCTCAATTTTTGAAGGAATTATCCATCTTTCATAAACATTCCTCATAAACCTCATCATAGGTTTTGTAGAATATTCTCCCCTATAATCTGTTACTACAACCCCCTTCATTTTTGTTTCAACTATTCCTTTATTCATTTTTTTCCTCTTTCCTTCTTGTTCAACTTCTACGCTTGCCATATTAAAAATTCTAAACTGTACTTTTATTTCATATTTAAAATAATCATCAACTTTTATATCTCCTTTCCATATAATATCTAATTCTTTTTTATCTCCCATTAATTTCTCAGAGTAACTATTTTCGATAACATCAAATTCTAATTCATCTGTTAGATAATCATAACAAAATTTATAGAAATCTGAAAAAGAAAATACCCCCTCATATTTTACTTTGCTTGAAAACACTATGTTCTTTTCTGCCATTAATATAAAGATAATTTTATCTTTAAATATTCTTCGATAAGCGTTTTTTTTAAAAAACTTATTAAAATTAATTTTTGACTAGGAATTCATACACGATTCACAAACAAGCATACCATTGAATCTATATAGCCACGCTGGATTCCCACATTCTTCACAAATTCCTTCTGATAATTTTCCTTTTATTTTTTTTAAACGATTTAATTTTTTAGATTCTTCTCTTATTTGTGATAATTCATCAAGTTCTGGATAAAACTCAGGTCTAAAGTTTAAAATATCCCTAACAGTAAGCATTCCAACAAGAATTCCTTCTTGTGTTACAGGTAATCTCTTAAATTTCAATCCTTTCATTTTCTTAAAAGCTTCTTCTACTGTTGCTGTTGGACGAATTGTTGCTATTTTTTTTCTAGATATATCTATTGCTCTTATATCTTTAAGATCTTCTTTTGATTTTTTTACTAAAGCCCAAAGAATATCATGTTCAGAAATAAACCCCACTAATCTTTTTTTATCAACAAGAAGAAGACTCCCTATTCTTTTTTTAATCATTTTCTTTGAACATTCCAATAAATTCATACTTGGTTTAGCAGTTATAGGTTCTCTTGTCATTATATCTGCAACAAGGATTTTCTTCATTCCTTTAAAAGCTAATTATCCATTATAAAGATTATTTTACACTTGAAAGTTACTTTAGAGCATAATAATGTTTAAATATTTTGAACTAAGGATTTTATTGTTAAAATGAGCGATAAACCAGTTTTTCTAATGCCAGAAGATATCCAAAGAATGATGGGCAAGGACGCTCAAAGAAATAACATTACTGCTGCCAAAATGGTTGCAGAAGTTGTAAAAACAACTTTAGGTCCAAAAGGAATGGATAAAATGCTTGTTTCTCCGACAAATGATATTGTTGTTACAAATGATGGTGTGACTATTTTAAATGAAATGCAAATTGAACATCCTGCTGCTAAAATGATTGTAGGAGTTGCACAAACACAAGAATCTGAAATTGGTGATGGTACTACTTCTGCTGTTATGATTGCAGGAAAATTATTAGGTAATGCCGAAAAATTATTAGATATGAAAATTCATCCTACTTTAATTATTAAAGGTTATAAAATGGCTGCTGCAAAATCCCAAGAAATTCTAAAAGAAATTTCATTCAATGTAAATGATCAGGGGAAAGATGTTTTGAAACAAGTTGCAATGATCGCAATGACTGGTAAAGGTGCAGAAGATTCAAAAGAAAAACTTGCAGATATTATTGTCAAAGCCATTAAACAAGTTGATGATTTAGATAATATTAAAATTGAAAAAGTTAAAGGAGAAAGTATTAAAGATACTAAATTAATTTCTGGAGTTGTATTAAATAAAGAAAAAGTTTCACATGAAATGCCTCTTGAAATTAATGGAGCTAAAATTGCTTTAATAGATGTTCCATTAGAATTAAAAAATCCTGAGATTGATACAAAAATTTCTATTTCTTCCCCAGATCAATTACAAAATTTCTTAGTTCAAGAAGAACAAATTATAAAACAAATAGTTGAAAAAATTAAAATGTCTGGAGCAAATGTTGTCTTTTGTCAAAAGGGCATTGATGATTTTGCACAGTATTTGTTGACTAAAGAAGGAATTTATGCCTGCAGGCGTGTTGCTAGAAGTGATATGAAAAAACTTTCTAAAGCAACTAATGCTAGAATTGTTTCTAATTTAAATGAATTAACCCCTTTTGAACTTGGAGATGCTCAAACTGTTAAAGAAATTAAACATGGAGAAGATGCTATGACTTATGTTAGTGGTTGTAAGAATCCAAAATCCTTGACAATTTTAATTCATGGTGGAACAGAACATGTTCTTGATGAAGTAGAAAGAGCAATGAAAGATGGTTTAGGAGATGTTATTTGTGTTTTAAAATATGGTTTAATTGTTTTAGGAGGAGGAAGTGTTGAAATTGAGTTAGCTAAAAGATTAAGAGAATTTGCACAATCCCTAAGTGGAAGAGAACAATTAGCTATTGAGGAATTTGCTAGTGCTTTAGAATATATACCAACGACATTGGCTGAAAATGCAGGCCTAGATCCTATTGATGTTTTAACTGAACTAAAAGCATTACATGATGCAGGGGAAATGAACATGGGTTTGAATTTATTTAATAATAAAATTGAAGATGTTTTAAAAGCAAGAATTATTGAACCATATAATATTAAAAAACAAGCAATTGATTCTGCTTCAGAAGTAGCTACAATGATTTTAAGAATTGATGACGTGATTGCTTCTAAGCCAGATAAAAAAGGCAATATGAATTCTGCAGGTAATATGCCTGATTATATGGGTGGTTTGAGTTAATCATTTTTTAATATAATGTCTAAAACTTTTATCCTCAGGATTTACACATTTAATAAAATTCTCTTTTTCCATATCTAAAAGAACCCTGCTAACCGCACTTCTGTGTTTTCCTATTTCTTTAGCTATTTCTGTGGCCGTTTTGGGTTTATCTAGTTTATCCCAAATTTTTTGTCTTAATTTACTTTTTTTAAGAAATATATGTAATTTTAACTCCTTCTTCATGATACATAGGCGTAACAATTATTAAAAAGAAAGAGTAACAGAAGCGTAACATTTTTAATAGAAGAATACATAATAAATTTAATAAAAATCACCAAACTTTGGGGCAAGATTGTTTCTTGCTCCTTCTATTAACATAGAAATGAAAGGAGGTAATAAAATGAAAAGAAATTTAATGATTGCAATGGTTTTTGTAAGTGTTGTTTTAATGAGTTCTATGGTTTTTGCTGGAATTACTGGACAGGTTGTTCAGTTGAAGGAAGGAGCCCCAAAGCCTATTCAGGTTGCTGGTAATGATTATATAGTTTCTGTAGAAAATGTAGACCCTTCATATGATACAACTAATGTTGTTGTAAAAAATATTAATACTGGAGAAACAAAAGTTGAAACTATGGCTAAAGGAGGAGGAGTAGTAAATGTTGCTGGACTTAATATTCAAGTGGATAAGACGGAATCTCGTTTTTTTGGAAGACCTAAGGCAACTATTAGTGTTGAAGCTACACCAACTAGTCCTGAACCAAAATGTCCTTCTTATTTTGATGGTGATACTTTTCTTGTGAATGGTCACACTGTAATTCTTAGAACCAATGAGGATGGAAGTTTTTATTTTGATGTTAATGATCCAAATATTCCCTTGCCCTCATTCAAGCCAGGTTATACTGGTTCATTTGGATTATATGGAACAACTGTTACAATTCAAGATAGTAGTTTAGGTCATGTTAGTATTTGTGTTGAAAAAGTTTCAGTTCCAACACCAACAACAGGATCATGTGTCCACAATTGTAAATGGGTTTTTGAAGATCAGGAAGTTATAACTGGATTTAGTAGTGGAGTCGGAGCAGATTCTTTGTGTGGTAACGACGAAATTGCTTTTGAAGGTTCTTGTTTTGGAGATGGAGCATATGAAGTTACTGACAATCATGTTGTAGGACCACTCACTGGTGCTCCCAATGGAAATGGGTGGCATTGCGGATACCAACAAAAAACTGGAATAGTTCTTGGTCCAAAATACACTTTAGAAACAGGAGCACTTTGTTGTTCAGTTTAATTCTTTTTTTTCTTTCTTTTTATTTTTTCTTTTTTTATTGTCTTGCGAGAGCTTTGACAAATAAAAACTTTTAAATAGTCATATCAATTGATATTATTATGAAAAAGAAATATGCACAATTAAATCAAGTAGCAAGAAGTCCAACACTTCAGACTGTTTTAATGGTTGAGAAATTTATTGATAAGAATTCTGGGGAATTTAAGAAAACAGAACTTTTCAATAAACTTCCAAAAAAAGTAATGTGGCAGACCTTTCAAGTTATAATGGAATATTTGGAAAGTACTTTAAGAATTGTTTATGATAAAAAGGGGT